>CAIYTD010000167.1 GCA_903928955.1 Oligoflexia bacterium
GTTTGTAGAATCTACTGAAAATTTTAGTAGCTTTAAAAAATCATTCCAATTTTTAAGTATGCAACTTAATGAATAATTTTTCATTTATACTGCCATGTTGTACCTGTTGGAGCATCTTGAATCAATACTCCTTGAGACTCCAAATCTTTACGAATAAAATCTGCCTTTGCAAAATCCTTTGCATTTCGAGCAGCAATTCGAGCTTCAATAGCGATTTGAATAGCATTTTCAGACAGACGCTCTCGAAACTTTTCTTTTACATATGAATCCTGAAAAATATCAGAAAGTGAGGCGCGTATTCGGCCAAAGTCTTTAAGCGCATTTTCTGGGACTAATCGCCCTATCCCTAATACACTACCCATCTCTTCTTCCATGATTCGAATCAATTCTTGAGCTGCTAACACAGCCGAAGGGGTTGCTTGAGCGAAAGGTTCTGCAAGGGTACGATTAAATTCTCGAATCAAAGAAAATAATGCAGCTAAAGCGCCCGCTGTATTCATATCATGAGCAAAGTTTTCATCAATTTCCATCCGTGCTTTTTCACAAGAAGCAGCAAAAGAACCCCACATCGATTCGGCTCGAAGATCAGATCGCACTCTGCTTTGATTTTTCAGCTCAACGGCACGGGCTTTTGCCTCATAGATGCGCTGGAGTGCGTTCAGAGCTTGCTCAACAGTTTCTAAACTAAAATCAATCATCGAACGGTAATGCACTGATAGAAGCAAATAACGTGCAACTTCTCCAGAAAATCGAGTTAGAAACTCCCTTGCAGTAAATACATTACCTAAGCTTTTCGACATTTTTTCTTTAGAAAGTGTTAAAAATGCATTATGCACCCAGTACTTTACAAATGGCTCTTTACCGCTACAAGCCTCTGATTGTGCAATTTCATTTTCATGATGAGGAAAGATCAGATCTTCTCCACCATGATGAACATCAATTTGATCCCCTAGCCAGCGGCTTGCCATGGCTGAACATTCGATATGCCAACCCGGTCGACCTTTAGACCAGGGGCTGTCCCAAGATGGCTCACCCAGTTTTGCTGGTTTCCAGAGAGTGAAATCCAAAGGATTTCTCTTTTTACTTGTCACCTCAACTCGGATTCCTGCAATGAGGTCATCAATTCGCTTATGTGAAAGTTTTCCATAGGTTGGAAAACTACTAATCGAATAAAGCACTTCGCCCCCATCTGCGACATAAGCATTACCGTGCTCAATCATTTTTTGAATTAAAACAATAATTTCTTCTATATGAGTAGTTACAGTTGTTTTATGAGTGGGTTCAAGTAATCCAGCAACTGCAAAGTCTTTCTCAACTTCAAGCGTATATTTTTTTGCTACTTCCGAAGCCAAAAGATTCTCTTCGTGTCCTTTTAAAATAATTTTATCATCCACGTCAGTATAATTTCTGACATAGATTACTTCATAGCCAACTCTCTGAAAATATCTAAAAAATAAATCTGCAACTAAAGCACTTCTTAGATTACCAATATGAATCAATCCGTAAACTGTCGGCCCGCAAGAATAAAAAGTAAGCTTTCCAGGCTGAGAGGTTTTAAGTTCTTCTTTTTTACCTGACAATGTATTTGTCAGTTGAATAGCTCTTAATGTCATCCCAAGACCTCCAGAATAACAGCCCTCAGCTGAAAGCTGAGGGCTAACTCCTTACTTATTCTTTTTTAAATTAAGAAATTTACTAAGAAGCAAAAATAGTCTGAATTTCTTGTTCAATCATTTCTTCGTTCGACTTTTTAGCCAAAGAAATTTCTTTTACAAGAAGGTGCTTAGCCTGATCGAGCATCTTACGCTCACCGAAAGACAAATCTTTACTATGTTTTAAAAGGAAAAGATTCCTTAAAACTTCAGCAATTTCAAAAATCGATCCCGTTTTAATTTTTTCCATATACTCACGGTAACGACGATTCCAAGTCGTTTGATCAATTTTTACATTTCGTTCTTTCAAAATATCATAAACTGTTTTTACATCTTTATTTGAGATAATCTCACGCAGACCAACGGAACCCACGTTATCTGTGGGGACCATAATAGTCATTTGATTATCGACAACTTGGAGAACGTAAAATTTCTTTTTTTTTTCCACCCACATCTTTTTCTTCAATCCGCTTAATCACGGCAAGCCCATGAGCAGGATAAACCGCACTATCACCGACTTTGAACATGCTGTAACCTCCAACAACCACTTCTGTGCCCAAAAATAACTCCAGAAAACCCAATCACCGGATCGGAGTCTAGACTTCTATAAAAGAGCAGAGTTTTGACCCGCCCGAGTTTATCATACAAAACTTCAAGAAGTCAATAGTAATAATAGTTCGCGAGCGACTGTAAGCCTTTGAAACCATTAACGAAAAAACATTGTATCACAATACAAGGTAAAGCAGAAGAACAAAGTCTCACCTAAAAATCAAAGGGATAACAACCTACCTCGTAAGCTTTCGAAGCAATCAGTTTAATTGCATCATCATCATTTCGATCCATTGCTTTAAAATTTCCACGCACTCTTCGATTCGAACGAGCAAAAAATGCTTTCGCAATTCCTAACTCGAGCTCGCACATGGAAACACCTTTTTCTTCAATAGAACAACTCACACGAGACAAAATACAAGTCATCGCATAGAAATCAATTGCAATGTCTGCAATCCGTTTCTGAGCAAACTGTTGCAAAGAAATATCCTTGCCATGCTTTCTTAAAAGAACCTCAATTTGAGTTGCAAATTCAACTGAGCATTCCTCAAGCACAGCAGCCATTTTCTTGAGCGCAGGATGAGACCGCGTAATGGACTGCCCCAATATACTTTGTTTAATTTTTCGAATTGCAAAATCACTCACAAGACCCATTCCCTTCAAAGGATATTTAATTGCCTCTGCAAGGCCTGCTAATTGCTGGCCAGGAGCCTGCATTCCAGAAAGAGCAATATAGGCTCTTAATACTTCATTGGTGCCCTCAAAAATTCGATTAATTCGAGCATCACGCAGCCAGCGTTCAAAGGGGTATTCCTTCATGTATCCAGCGCCCCCCCATATTTGAATATTCTCATCTATACATTCCCATGCCATTTCTGAAGCAAATACTTTAGAAATGGCACTCTCTAGGGAATAATCCATCTCTTTATTATCCATAAAAGCAGTAGTCATTACGACCATACTTTCTGCGGCATAAATTCCTATCATCATACGACCAATTTTTTCTTGGATCATTCCAAATTCAGAGATTTTTTTCTGAAATTGAACCCGCTCATTGGCATGCTCAATAGAAACTTTAAGTGCATTTTTAGCACCCCCTACACAGCCTGCTGCTAATCCAATTCGACCATGATTGAGAACTCCCATGGCAACTTTAAAACCTTGGCCGACACCTCCGACAACATTTTCAGCTGGCACTCGAACATGATCAAAATACACTGCATTTGTCCAAGAAGCACGAATCCCTAACTTATGTTCTACTGGACCAACGGTTACCCCTTCTGCCGGCAACTCAACAATGAAACAAGATACTTTTTCTTTTTTTAAACCACGTTCTTCTACTACTGTCTTTGCAAAAACCGTCATAAAACTCGCAATTCCTGCGTTGGTAATCCATAGTTTACTCCCTGTAAGAGAAAAGTATTTACCATCAGGAGAAAGAACTGCCTGAGTTTTAATCGAAGCCGCATCAGAACCACTGCCTGGTTCAGTCAAACAATAACATGCGATTTTTTTTCCAGATGCTAGATCCGGGAGAAATTGTTTTTTTTGCTCATCTGTACCAAATAAAAGGAGAGCTTTATATCCAATGCTTTGATGAGCACCTAAAGTAGTTGCCAAAGACCCATCAACAGATGCCACCTCTTGCATCACTCTGGCATAACCCGACTGAGGAAGCCCAAGACCACCCAAATCTTCAGGAACTGCAAGCCCTAACATTCCTAGCTCCGCTAAATAGGAAATGATTTCCCTCGGCATTTCCCCTTTTTCATCCCATTCGGTAGATTTCACATGATCTTTTGCAAATCGTCGAAAAGATTCAAGCACAACTTGAACAGTTTCAGAGGTGGTCTGCCCCATTTTAGGAAAAGGGAAAACCAAATCTTCCCTAATTTCTCCAAAAAATAAGGACTTCATAAAACTATTTTGAACGACACTGTTCATTCTATCTCCTCCTAGCATTTGGGCTATCTGACATTTTGTCGACGAAATCAAGAAAAGACAGCTCAATCTGACATTTTGTCAATCTTGCAAAAAACCTTCAGCAACACCTTCCCCATTGAGCTCACCAGATACTTGAGATGATTGAGATTTAAAGGACAGATTTTACTTATCAATGATGGCATCACTCTTGCGTTATGAGTAGATTGACATGAAGGAAATTTCCTCTGAATCTTCTGCAAATACATGGAAAACTCGATTTCAAAAAATGCTCACAAAAGGCATTCAAAACCTTCATCCTCAGAGCATCCTCGATTGGGCCTCCATCACAGTACAAAAACGCGGAACCCAGTTTTACGGTACACTCACCACTCTTACATTATCTACCTTCTTCCTAGCAGATTTGACTGCATTGATCTTGGGTAATTCTATTCCCGACCCCCTCATCAGCCGATTCAATCGGCTGGGAAATTCCTATAACCGAACAAAATCTGTAACCGACTACCGCACAATTTTCTCCAGAAATCTTTTTAATAGCCAAGGCCTCATCCCGGGTGAAGAAGGCGAAAACGGGTCCTCATCTGACTTAGGCGGGACACCAGTCAAATCTACTTTACCATTCAACTTAATTGGAACCCTCATTCTGGATAACGAACTCCGATCCATTGCAACTATTGAAGACAAAAGCTTATCCATTGTCTATCCGCTTGGAATAGATGACGAAATTCCAAATAAAATCAAAGTCACTAAAATCGAAGCGCGAAAAGTGATCTTTATTAATCAAAGCTCAGGGCGACGTGAATATCTAGAATTACCGGAAGAACTCCAAATCTCTCACCCCGTCAACATGGGCAAACTTGGGGGATCAGGCGGAATTGAAAAAATAACCCCCACTCAATTTAATGTCTCTCGAACAGAAGTCGATCGAACCCTATCGGATTTTAATAATATATTAACCCAAGCAAGAGCCATTCCTAATTCTGAAAATGGAGTGCCCAATGGATATAAACTCTTACAAATCGTGCCAGGAAGTATTTATGACAAACTCGGACTTCAAAATGGAGATGTCATTTCAGGCCTCAATGGGCAGCCCATCAACGACCCAGGCAAAGCTTTTGAAATGCTGTCAGAACTCAAGACTTCTAACCATCTTGAGCTTCAAATAAAAAAAGACGGCAAACAATTAAATTATACTTACGATATTCATTAATGGGAGCGAATATGAACTCAACTCAAGAGCACGACTGGCTAGAACTTTTTTCTAAAACAGCCTGTTGGATTGGAATTGGGGGGCTCATGATCCTCATTGCCCAAAGCACATGGGCTGCTCCAAACGATAGAAATAATTCTCCTCCGAGTTCAAGAACTTTTAATCCGTTCTCTGCTGCTAGTGCTCCCAATGGACCAAATGGGATAAATGCGGGCAATTTTTTTGAAGATGACGATGAGGACGAACTCGATAGCCCAAATGTACCGCCCAACCCTGTTTATAATTCTTATAATAATCCTTCAAGTGCTGGAACCCGAACTTTTTCAGCAGGCGGGCGCCCTAGCAACACCCCTGAACCTATTCGAACGGAACAAGGTATTTCAATAGGTGGAGCGCCTTCGAATGGAATTATTTCTAAAAATAAGGTGGCCCCAGTAAAAATTGACGATGAAACTGCAGAAGGCAGTAAAGATATTGTGACTGATTTTAACTTCCCTGATGCAGATATTTTAGATATTGCCAAAACTCTCGGTAAACTCACAGGAAAAAATTTCATTCTAGATAAGGATGTCAAAGGGCGAATTACGATTATTTCTAACTCACCCATCACTGTAGGGGAAGCATGGAAAGTATTCTTAACTGCATTAGATATCAATGGATTTGCCCTAATACCATCTGGCAAATATCTCAGAATTGCACGACAAAGAGATGCGCGAGACAAGCAGCTTAAAACTTACACCGGTGATTATTCACCTGATACAGATGCCCTTATTACTCGAGTTTTTCTTCTGAAATATATTAGTTCTGAAGAAGTCGCTCGCACTTTTAGGGGCTTCATGCCGGCCAACTCAAGGATTATTCCTTATGAACAAACGAATACGATTATCGTAACCGATACCGGATCCAATATAGCAAAGCTAGCTAAAATGCTCGAGATCCTCGACATTGAAGGTTATGATGCAGGCATTGAAGTAATACCTGTCAAATGGGCTTCTGCATCTGATCTATCCAAACTCATTGATGCCCTCATTCCTGGCACTTCAGCAGGACCTTCAGGAGGGGGATCCCCTCCCGGAATGGCCCGATTTGGAGCTAATACGGGACGATTTAGTGCTCGAAAAACAAAAGAAGGTGGAATCATCAATACCATTATTGCAGACGAGCGAACGAACACTTTAATTGTTCATGCCAATACAAAAGGTGCCGACCAAGTCAGAGAACTAGTAACGAAACTCGATCAGAATAAACCTTCCTCTACTGGAGGAGGCAAAGTTCACGTAGTTTACTTACAGTTTGCAGATTCAGAGCAACTCGCCAATACTTTGAATAATTTCTCTTCACAATCAGCAACAGCGGGTAGACCTCCTAGTTTTTCAGGGGGACCCGGTGGTGGAAGCGGCACAGGAATCAATCCCGTTGCCGCATCTCTCTTTGAAGGATCCATCAAAATCTCTCCTGATAAGGCAACTAATGCCTTAGTCATTACCGCATCCCCATCGGATTATGTCACAGTCAAAAGAGTCATTGATCGCCTTGATATTCCACGAGACCAAGTTTATGTCGAAGTAGTGATTATGGATGTACAAATTGGAGACAACTTCGATTTTTCTGCAAATGCATGGAGTAAGGATTCTGGTCTAGCATCTATGCCGAATGGAGATTTAATGAATTTTATTCAAAATCCTCTCGGTTCAACAGGGGGTCTCATTGGAATTCCTTTTGGTCCTATGGAAACATTTACTGTAGGAGGCCAGTCTGTCACGACTTATTCGAGCCAAGGCCTAATTCGGGCCATACAAGGGCATTCGAATGCCAGCATTCTGGCTACTCCTCAAATTATTGCACTCGATAACGCCGAAGCAAATTTCGAATCTGCTGAAAAAATTCCTACCCTCACCTCAACAGCCGTTCAAGGAGCCGGTGTGACCCAGTCAGTCCAAATGCAGCCCATCGCTCTATCCATCAAGATTAAGCCTCAGATCAATAAAATGACTAATTTTGTAAAACTCGACGTAGAGGCGAAGTTAGGGGACATCTCTCAACGTACTTTACCAAAAGCAGTCAGTGACCAGGCCTTTGCAACAACCGATCGAACAGCAAAAACCACGGTTGTCGTAGGAGATTCGGATACGATTGTTTTAGGCGGTCTGATGAGGGATAAAATACAGGAAACATCGTCTAAAATCCCTATTTTAGGCGATATCCCTATTTTGGGCTGGCTTTTTAAATCGAAGAGTTCAGCTGTTACCAAAAATAATTTATTGATCTTCATGACCCCTCACATCGTCAGACAATATGAAAAAGTACGAGCCATTTTAGATAAAAAACTAAAAGAAAGAGATGACTTTTTAGAAACTAATAACGGCGGAGAAGATCCACTTCGATCCCAGAGAGACTCTATCATTCGCTCTCTCCCTGACATTAAAAAATTAGCAGAAAAACATCCACCTCCGGCATTTACAATTGATGAAGAAAAACCCGCAGCCGTCTATTTAGGCCCCAGTAATGCGAGGATCCCCAATGCAGAAACGCCTCCCCAGCCTCCTGAAGATCACGCACCACCTCTGGACAATACAAATGAAACTACAACTCCACCGGCAGTAGCCCCCTAAAACGAGAAGTATATGAGCCATCCAGCAGAAAAAATGCCTTCCTTTCAGCCGCTTATTGGGGATATATTGGTCAAACATACCTCTCTCAAGCCAGAGCAACTTGAGCTAGCCCTCCAGTTTCAAAAAGAAGAAGGCGGAATGCTCGGAGAAGTGCTCATTCGAAAAAACATGATCTCTGTTCATGAAGTTTTACGAGCGCTTTGCATTCAAATTGGAATTCCTTTTTTAGATGACATCAAAACGAACGATATTGATCCTCTTTTAGTCGCACAGATTCCCATTAATTACGCAAAAACAAAAGAACTCATACCAATTTGTAAAGAGCAAGGCACTCACGGAGATATTCTTACCGTTGCAGTCTCGGATCCTTTTAGCGCTACTATTACAGAAGACCTTCGAGTCTTGACTGGAAATACAATCAAGCTTGTAGCAAGTACAAGCATGAAAATCCAAGATGCCATCAATCGGGTATATGAAAAAAGCTCCTCCAACCTAGTCGATAACATTGGTGGAGAATTTGATGAAACCTATGACTTGGAAGGCCCTATTGATATTCTAGAAGCTACTGAAGATGACGCTCCGGTCATTAAATTCGTAAATTCTATTTTGTTTCGTGCAGTAAAAGAAAAAGCTTCAGATATACATATTGAACCTTTTGAAAAAGAATTTGTCGTTCGTTTTAGAATTGATGGTATTTTGTATGATATTATTCGACAACCCAAACGAGCTCATGCCGCCATTTCATCTCGAGTCAAGGTTATGGGCACCTTGGATATCGCAGAAAAACGCCTTCCACAAGATGGTAGAATAAAAATTAAAATAGCTGGAAAAGACGTAGATATTCGTCTCTCTACCGTTCCTACAAATTTTGGCGAGCGTGTCGTCATGCGTATTTTGGAACAATCCGGAACTCCACTACAATTAGAACAATTAGGATTTTCTCAGAAAAGCGCATTAGCAGTTGAAAAACTCATTTTTAGAAAATACGGAATTATACTTGTTACTGGTCCGACTGGAAGCGGAAAATCCACTACGTTGTCAGCATGTCTTGTCAAGCTCAACAGTCCAACCCGAAATATCATGACAGTGGAGGACCCCATTGAATATCAAATTCCAGGAATCAATCAGGTTCAAGTCAACACAAAAATTGATCTCTCTTTTGCTCGAGCACTCAGAGCCTTTTTACGTCAAAATCCAGACATTATTATGGTAGGAGAAATTCGTGATAAAGAAACAGCAGAAATAGCGATCAATGCCTCCCTTACAGGACATTTAGTTCTTTCTACTCTGCATACGAACGATGCTGCTGGATCTTCCACCCGACTCATTGACATGGGAGTGGAACCTTTTTTAGTAGCGAGTTCGCTTTTAGGTATTATTGCACAGCGACTCATCCGGAAAATCTGCCAAAAATGCAAAGAACCGCACATTCCAAGTGAATTTGAATTGCAAGAACTTGCGTTAACTCACCTACCAGAAAATACCAAAATTTATAAAGCAGTTGGTTGTCCAAACTGTTCTCAAAGCGGGTACTCAGGCCGCACAGTCATACACGAACTCCTCATTGTAGATGATGCAATTAGAACTCTTATTGTTCGAAATTCAGACGCCGGCACAATAAAAAAAGCAGCTATTCAAAATGGAATGGCTACATTACGAGAAGATGGCGTAAGTAAAGTACTCCAGGGATTAACAACAATAGATGAGTTGATGCGAGCAACTCATTCAGAAGTGTAGAAAGCGAAAGAACGGTAACATCGGATGGCACCTATTTTCGATTATAAAGCATTCCATTCCAGCGGAAAAGTCATGAAAGGACTTGTGGAAGCTGAGAATCAAAAAGCTGCTCGGGGTAAGTTGAAAAAACAAGGTTTAATGGTCACTGAAATTATGGAAAAATCAGCGACTAAGCCGAGAACTTCTGGCGGTATCCCTTTTTTTGGAAATCGAGTCAGTGGTAAAGAAGTTTCACTCTTAACTCGGCAACTTGCAAGTTTAATCAAGGCAAATATACCTCTAGTGGAAGCCTTAAATGCACTCGTCGAACAAGCCGAAAACGAAAGACTAAAAGTGATCCTTGCCCAAGTTAGACAAGATGTGAATGAAGGATCCAGCCTTGCTAAGGCAACCGCTAGCCATTCCAAAGTATTTGATACCATTTTTGTCAATATGATCGAAGCAGGTGAAAGCTCTGGAACACTGGGGCTTGTCCTTCTTCGCCTTGCCGATTTAAAAGAAACTCAAATGCGACTCAGAAGCAAAGTCATTGGCGGAATGACATATCCTGCACTCATGATGTTTGTTGCAGGTGGACTGATGCTCGCCATTTTTACTTTTGTCATCCCCAAACTAACTAAAATTTTTGAAACTATGAATAAACCTGTACCCATGATGACTAAATTTCTTTTGAACATCAGCGATATTCTAGTCAACTGGTGGTTTGTTTTTGCGGGCATTTCATTTTTTATTTACATTTCATTTCATAAATATATCGTTTCTCCCAAGGGACGTCCTAAATGGGATGCATTTAAATTGAAAATTCCTCTTTTTGGCCCTTTAGTAAGAATGGTCGCAGTCACTCGCTTTGCAAGTACCATGTCTACCCTTCTGAGTAGCGGAGTTCCGATCCTCGCGAGTATGGCAATCGCTCGAAATCTGGTAGACAATATACCTATTGCAAATGCTATTTCAAACGCCAGAGAAAATATCACAGAAGGGCAATCCATTGCAGAGCCCCTTCGTAAAAGCGGAGAATTTCCGCCTATGATGATACATATGATTGCTATTGGAGAAAAAACAGGTGAGCTCCCGGATATGCTCAAAAATGTTGCAGAAACTTATGAAGAGCAGATCAACAATAAAATAGATACGATGACGACCTTACTTGAACCAATTATGATTGTTGGAATGGGAGGGGCGGTCGGATTTATTGTTTTATCAGTTTTCATGCCACTCATGGAAATCATGAATATTAACCAGCGCTAGTAAGCGCAAGAGGAGATAGACGATGAAAATAAGAAGAAGTTGGAAAAAAATTCCAACAACCATTTTAGAAAACAAAGGTTTCACACTCATTGAAATGATGATTGTCGTTGCGATCATAGCCTTAGTTGGAGGACTTGTAGGAACAAATGTGATCAAAAAATTCGAAGAATCAAAAGTAATTGCCACTAAAATTCAAATCAAACAACTAGGCGTTATCCTCGACGATTTTAGAAGAGTATGCGGATACTATCCGAGCACAGAGCAAGGGCTTGATTCGCTGGCAAAA
Source organism: Oligoflexia bacterium (assembly GCA_903928955.1). GTDB lineage: Bacteria > Bdellovibrionota > UBA1018 > UBA1018 > UBA1018 > CAIYTD01. Next base: position 11,236 of record CAIYTD010000167.1, read on the forward strand.
GCACCCACAGTAGGCCGCCTCTGTAAAAACTATGATCCTGATGGATTTGTTAAAAAAGTTCCACAAGACGCATGGAATAACGAATTCTTGTACGTTTCTGATGGAAATAAATATACAGTAACCTCACTAGGTCCAGAAGGAAAAGAAGACAGTACAAAAAAAATCACATCAGATAATATTGATTAGTTGAAATAAATGAATAAGGACGGATTTACTCTCATTGAAATGCTGGTCGTTGTCGTGATCATTTTAATGATTTCGACAATGGCCATGCCGTCTATTTCTAGCTATTTTCAATTATCTTTAAACTCAGCAACCCGCGATTTAGCGACTACCATTAAACAGGCCTATAATTCAGCAGTCGTAACTGGAAAAGTCCATCGCCTAGCCTATGATTTAAAATCAAACAGCTACTGGGTAGAATCAGGGCCTAGTGAATTTTTATTAAATACTCAAGAAACGAGTATAAAGGAGAATCGAAGAAAAAAATTCGGTAACGATTCTGAAAAAGAATCCCCCTCTGTGTTCAAACTAGAAACTACCATTACACGAAAGAAAATTATTTTGCCCAGAGGTGTTATCTATGAAGATCTTGTCACCCAGGAAACAAGTAATCCTATTGTGACCGGTACAACGTATACTCATTTCTTCCCCCATGGATTAACCGAACAAACCATTATTCATCTTCAGGATACGAGCAATCATCATGCTTCTTTAGTCATTACTCCTCTTATTGGAATGACGGATTTATATGACAGATATGTTAATGCAAAAGAAATTTTTGAAAAATAGCGAGGGATTTACACTCTTAGAGGTTGTCATTGCTATGGCAATTATGGTGATTGCCTTTTCTGCCATTCTTGCAGTCGAGGGCGGGAGTATCAATGCCACTACGCGCGCTAAACAAATGAATATTGTGGCCATGCTTGCAAAAAATAAAATGGTAGAAACAGAATTTAACTTTGAAGGAAAAACTTTTGAAGAAATAAAGAAAGAAGAAGCAGGTACCTTTGAAAATCCTTACGAAGACTATCAATGGAAATCAGTGATCAAAGAATTGACTTTCCCCAATCTTGCCAGCCTAGGAAAAAATTCATCTCAAAATTCGGATGGAGGCCAAACGCAGGGAGCAGAAATGGTGACACGGATCTTAACTAACTTTCTATCGAAAGCAATTCGACAAGTGATCGTAACAGTGAGTTGGAAAAGAGGGAATGCAACCCAAGATTTTTCACTCTCTACCTACTGGGTCGATTTAAACCATGAAATTAAAATTAGCGAACAGTAAAAATACACTTTTAGATACTGTAGGCTTCACTTTATTGGAAGTCCTGATTTCAATGGCTATTCTAGTTTTTATTTCTTTTGCTATTTACCAGGCAACAACTGAAACTTACAAACTCCGAGATATCCTTTCTTTAGAAGGCAATTTTTATAATAGCATTCGTTTATCTATGAGCATTATGCAAAGAGACATCTCCTTAATTTATTCGCCTCTAACAATTAAGGGACCCCAAAAAAAAATAGATACAAATACTTCTCTGAATAACCCGCAAATGGGAACCGTCCTATCCGATGATTTAGGACAAACCACCACTTTTTGGTCATCTGCAATAGATACTACAGGCCTACGTCCTTCGCGACTTATTGGAAGCGATAACAAAATTTCTTTTATTGCTCTCTCACATCTTCGTATTTATAAAGATTCTCCCGAATCTGAGTTTTCAAAAATTACTTATGAAGTCAAAGAAGACTCATCAAACACTGACCACCCCAAAAGCTTAGTACTTGTAAAAACAGAAAGTTCTAACGCATTTTCATTAGACGACTCTAAGGACAGCTTCAGTCATTCTTATGAAATTCTACATGGAATTAAGTCTATTCAATATATCTACTATCAGCGCGATGGAAACACTTGGAAAATTTTTAAATCATGGGATACAGAAAAAGAAGATACAAAAAATATTTTTCCAGACATAATCGATGTAAAAATAGACGTATTTGGCCCAAAAAATCAAATTTTTGAAGGCCGATATAAATTTAGACCGGAGATACCACTTAATGGCCTCAAGTCCAGTACCTAATAAAAAGATTGGCCAAGACTCCAGTGGAATTGCACTTTTTATGGTGATAGCCGCAGTAAGTGTCTTAGCTATTTTGGTATCAGAATTTACTTATATTTCTCAAATCAGCCAAATGATCGCTTATGGAGCCCTAGATCAAGCTAAAGCACACTATATGGCGAAGAGCGCTCTTAAACTTTCGCTCCTGCGATTAAAAGCTTATCAATTTGCAAAAAACAAATTCAGCGGTCCTTCAGCAGCAGCTATGGGAATCCCTAATAGCCTAATTGAACAAATATGGAAATTTCCTTTTTCCTATCCAATCCCAACCAATATTCCTGGAATGACGATTTCTGATAAATCTTTGATTGAAAATTTCGAAAAAGAATCTGGATTTGATGGAAAAATGTCAGCAATAATTGAATCTGAATCCGCGAAATATAATCTCAATCTACTCGTCGCGAATTATGCCACTGCTCCTAGTCCTAGTCCGACACCATCGAGTGCTGCTCCCCCACCCCCACCCAGTTCAGATGGAGCTCAAAAAAGTCTCACTGATTATTTAGGCGATATGATGACACAAAAATTTCAAGCGGATCCCGATTTTGCTGCCAATTACAGGGACTTTAGATTGAATGACTTTGTAGACTCATTAACCAGCTGGGCGGATCAAAAGTATACACGTCGTACCCCACCTAACCAAGACAAAGTCCCTATGAAAAAAGCTCCTTTTTACTCGATCAACGAATTACACATGCTGCCGATAATTGATGACGATCTGTATAATCTCTTTGCACCTGGTTTGACAGTCCATTCTTCTAGTACGATTAATATCAACGGAATCCAAACAGAATCTTTACACGCTCTGATTCCACTAATGAGCAAAGAAGAAATTTCAGATTTTTATAAATATAGAGATTCTGATGAAGTAGATAATCATTTCAACGCCGCAGATGATTTTTATAAGTATCTTACAAACAATGTAGCGGTATTTAAAAATAATCAGCCAGCAATAGAGGGCTTGAAGAAAGAATTTCAAAATGCTGGAATAACTCTAGACACCTCAGAATCACAATTCAAAATTACAGCTCGTGCCGAAGTCAATTCTTCTATTCGAACCATTGAGGCATGGGTAACATTAGTACCTCTCGACCCGAAGTCAGCAGTTCCAATCTCTTCCGACCCGGGACTTAAAATTATCTTTATGAAAATGATGTAGGAGCCACCATGCGTATCTTAGGAATCGATCTAGGAAGTTCGAGTATCAAAGCAGTTGAAATGGATAGTGCGTTCGGTCGGTACGAAATTCATGACTACCACGAAGTTCTGATTCCAGCGGAGGCTACTTCTGAATCTGCAATGAAAGAACTTTTAAGATCACTTAAGAAATTACCAGACAGAATGATCGTTGCTCTGCCAGCAGGGCAAACCACTTTTCGAAACTTTCAAATGCCTACTCGGGATAGAAGAGCAATACAATCGGGAATAGGATTTGAGTTAGAAGATGAACTTCCTTTTAGCTCAGATGAATCGCTATTTGATTACTCTATCACAGATCAAAACAAACAAAGCAGCACAGTTCATGTCGCTGCAACGCTCAAACACCACCTCAAAACGACTATAGAAGCTTGGAAAAAAGGGTCAATCGAACCCGACGTTATCACGACTGAGGCATGGGCTTATCGCATCTTGCTAAACCGTCTCCTGGGACCTACTGAACAGCAATCACCAGTACTCCTAGTACAGATTGGAAATGAGAAAACAACATTTTACCTCCACTGGAAAGGAGCACCTGCAGTCGTACGTGAAATGACCTGGGGAGGGAGAGATCTCACATTGGGTATTTGTCAAAAATATCGCCTCCCATATCAGCAAGCTGAAACAGCAAAATTAGACCATGGTTTTATCTCTTTAAACGATACTTCCGAAAATCAAACAGAAGATCAAAATGAATTTTCTAGCTGCCTGAAAGCAAGTCTAGAAACATTTTTATTAGAGCTCAGGCAAGTGAGCCTGATATCAAAAAGTACAACTCAGCAAAACATCCAATTTATTTATTTAGCGGGTGGTACGGCCCTACTCCCCGGCCTTGGAGCCTGGATCGAAGAGAGACTTCGAATTCCAACCAAGCCCATCCATGGATTAAGCTCAACGACAACTTCTGGAGTCACCTATTCCGAAGAAACGGAAGCACGCCTCTTACTTGCTGCTTCGCTCACTTTTTCACTGGTTGGACCAGATCGAGCTTTTTGTATTAACTTCCGAAAGGGGGAATTTGCAAAACAGGGAAAATCTAGGCAAATGAGACTTGCGCTTCTCAAGCGCCCTCTCATTGCACTAAGCATCGTCTCCTTCTGCCTCTTTTTAAGCCTAATTGTTCAATCGAGTGTCTATCGATCACAGCTCACCACGACAAATGGACAACTAGAAAAAAGTATCCGTTCTTTTTTCGGCCAAATTTCAACAAGCGCATTAAAAACATATTTATCTAACACCACTACTCTTCGAACTTCTGTTCAAAAAGAACTCAATCAGCAGAAAGAGCTAGCGAAACTTTTTGGACCCCATACGCATTCCCCTCTCGATTATCTCAATCACCTTTCCATGAGCATCCCCAAAGATCTTGTAGTAGACTTAATCCAATTTCAAACGGGGTCCGCCCCAACTGAGAGCTTTATTGGGGAACCGACACAATCTACGACTATCTCCTTTTCCGTGGCAAATCCTCAAGTAGCAGAACGGTTATCAGCGCTGCTAACAGCTAAAATAAATCATATCCAACGAGGTAAAATGGAGGAGATTATCTCTGAAGGAGGACAAAAGAAGTGGAAAATGACATTCACTGGAAAGCCCAACGAGGATTCTTATGGTAAGTAGCTCCAAGTTCAAGGAAGCGATGAACTCCTTGAATGACTTCATTCAGGAGCAAGTCTGGTATCAGGAACTAAAAACAAAATGGGAAGAACTCGATCCTAAGAGTCAGAATTATCTCAGATTTGCTCTCTTGGGAGGAGGGATTTTCTTAGTAATTCTAATGGTTTTTAGCTTTATTTGGAATGTTCATAGTTTAAAGAAAAATGTATCAGATCGCAAAACTCTTCTCAACACCATCCAATCCGCAAACGATGAAATGCGTCGACTTAAAGAATCTATGCCAGCTGCAAACTCGCGCGGAGGATTAGGAGCAGACGAAGGACCATGGCTTGTTTATTTTGAAAATTTAGCTGCAGGCACTGGGATCGACAAAGGAAGCCTCAGTGTAGGCGGAGAAAAACCAGGCACTTCAGAAGACCAGTCAAAAGAAACTCTCTTTGATTTGACCCTGAAACATGTCAATATCAAGCAGGTGATTCGATATGCTTTTAGTTTGGAAAATGGTCAACGTCCTATTAAATTGAGAAATCTACTCATTGATACCAAAAGCGATCCAACAGGATACATGGACGCCACTCTAGCAATTTCGGCGTTTACACCCGTGGTACCTAAATGACAACACAAGACCCTCCCTTAAACGAATCTCCCCCTGTAACTGCCCCCGACTCTCAAGCCACTGGTAGCCAAAAAAATCTTCGAATCGCAGGTTGGATCTTTTATGGAATTTTATGCCTGAGTTTTTTTACTTTCATCAAACTTCCTGAAGACCGAATAAAAAACTATATCGATGGCAGCATCACGTCTGCACTCGGAACCAAGGGAATCTCCCTCTCCTCTAAAGAAAGTAGAATTTCGTTTTTTTTAGGCTTTTCCTACTCACTTCAAGATGTCATCGTCCATTTCCCTGGACCGGGGTCACCCGCTCAAATAGACAATATTGAAATCTCACCTTCCCTTCTCTCTCTGCTTTTTGGAAAAACCGGCGGCACTGTATCTATGACTCAAGGAGGCGGGTCACTCACAGGATCCTTTACAATAAAGGATTCTCAAATCTCACTTGCCTTTCAATCCAAAAAAATGGACTTGGGTAAATTAAAAATTCTGCAGGCATTTCCAAATATACAGGGCTCAGCTATTTTAGATGGAACAGGCAAGCTATCCGGAGATCTCAACATCCCCAGTAGTTTGAACGGTAAACTATCTATTCAACTCTCTCGTATTGCGATTGACCCTCAAACTCTAATGGGGTTTTCAACACCCAAAATTAATTTATCTGAAAGCAATATCGAACTTACGATCGATCAATCGAAAGCGACTTTTAAAACCTTCCAGATTGGGAAACAAGGAAACTCCTCAGATGATATTCGAGGAATAGTGTCGGGAGATCTATCTCTAGCAAAACAATGGGATTCCAGTCAGCTAAATTTGAAGATTCGATTTTCTATTTCAGAAAGCATTATGAAATCATTTATTTTATTGGATACAATTCTAGGATCTGGAAAAACTTCTGATGGAAGTTATGCTTTTTCTTTAACAGGACCCTTGAGCTCTCCATTTCCAGCTCCAATTACAGAAAATGGAACCGTTAAATAAGGAATTAAAAAGCTCATGATCCATTTTGATATTGAAAAATTACTAAAAGAATCACTCGATCAACACCTGAATCAACCCAAAAGTCAGACGCCTTTTCACTTAGACGAAGCCATTCGTTACAGCCTCCTTTCGCCTGGAAAAAGAATTCGACCGAGACTATTTTTAGCTTGCGCAGAAATGTTAGAATTACAAATAGAAAACATCATCCCTTCCTCTCTTGCACTCGAAATGCTTCATTGTTTTACCTTAATCCACGATGATTTACCCTGCATGGATAACGATGATTTTAGACGAGGCAAACCTTCGAATCATAAAAAATTTGGAGAAAGCATAGCTCTCCTCGCTGGGGACGCGCTGATGGCGTTAGGAATAGAAGTATTTTTAGATTCAAAAGTAGTAGCACCCCGCTTACTTTCCGGGCTGAAACGTTTTCTTTGGGCAGCAGGCCCACGTGGAGTGATCGGCGGCCAAGCATCGGAAAGCTTATTGGGAGCGCACTCGTCCTGGAATGATTTGAAGAAACTCCATTCTCAAAAAACTGGAGCGCTTTTTTCTGCAGCCCTACTTATTCCAAAAGATTTTGCAGGAATTTCTGACGATTCTGAACAGGGTCGTGCAATCGACTCCTTTGCCCATGAGCTCGGATTAGCTTTTCAAATTGCAGATGACCTCGAAGACACCCTGCAAGACTCAGCTTCCCACTCTCTTCATAAACCCACAAGCGTCCTTTTTTACCTCTCCCCACTAGAAGCCAGCCAAAAAACATTAAAGAGCTTAAAGTACACAACGGATGCTCTCATAAAAATCTGGGCAGAAAAATCCGATCCCCTCAAACAAATCACTCAGGAAGTCATCCAGAAAATTGAAAAAGCAACGGGAGCACTCACTTAATGCCACAGCAAGCTCACTTATGGATTACAGACCCATGGACTACCCTGGATCATCGTCAGGATACAACTCTTCGACTCGCTCAAGAAGCTGCTCTCCAAGGCGTCCACCAGTATTGGTGCAATGTAAAAACGATCCACTTAAATAATACTATTGTTCAATTACAAGTTCAAAAAATTCTAGAAATAGGAGAAAAAAGAGAAGCTGAATCGTTTCAATTGGGAGAAATAGAAATTTACGAACCCAAAAATTTTACAAGTATTCATTACAGAACAGATCCACCGGTAGACCTCGCATATCTCCACCCCCTCCAACTACTCCACTTAGCTCTCCAAGAAATCAAAACCTGTGAAGTAGTCAACCCCCTTGCTGTCCTGCTCTCTTTAAATGAAAAAATGCAAGCTGCTGCACTTCACCACTTAATGCCTCCCAGTCTGGTCGCCAGCCAGTGGGAGCACCTAGAAGCTTTTGGTAAAAAGCATATCCGAACGGTTCTCAAACCTCTTCATGAAGCTCAAAGCCATGGAATTGAACTTCTACACTGGCAAACACCCACTCACAGAGAAGAATCTTGGGCGAAGATCGATGCGGCCACTCATCATTTTCAAACTCCAGTGATTCTACAAACCTATTTAGATGGAATTGCTGAAGGCGAAACCCGCCTTTGGTTTATGGATGGCAAACTACTGGCTTTTATAAAAAAACTTCCTATTGAAGGAGACTTTCGAGTCAATATCGACCAAGGGAGTAGACTCGTTTCAACGACACTCTCGCCCAAAGATCATAAAAATGCAGAGATCATCTCTCAACATCTCCATCACCAAAAAATACGCCTTGCAGCTGTTGACCTCATCGACGGATATGTCACCGACTTCAATTTCACAAGTCCTGGCTTAATTCCACAGATTGAAAAAATATTGAGCCAAAATTTAGCTCAATCGATTGTAAAAAAACTTTTTCAAACTTAAGAACTCCTACAAGTAAAAACTTCAATATTTCATTTTTATTCCATTTGATTCAAGTCTAATCGTCTTACATCCGATATCTTGATATGGAAAACTATTCAATAGTTTAAGAATTATTATGACTTTTAATAAATTCTTAAGAATCACTACTTTTACAGTTTTTTCACTAATGTCTATAAACTCTTATGCAAATCCAAAAAAAATATCAGAAGAATGCTTAAAAA
>CAIYTD010000168.1 GCA_903928955.1 Oligoflexia bacterium
AAAACATTGGGTCATGAACTTAAGCATGTCTTAAATGGAAAGGAAGGATTAGAACTTCTCTCAAGTCGAGCTGAAGGGGGGTTTGATTTAGTGCTTTTAGATTGGGAGATGCCAATCATGACTGGTCCGGAAGTTTTAGATCGAATGAGAGAAAAGAAGATTCTAGTTCCAGTTATTATGATGACTTCTAAAAATTCTATTTCTAATATATGTTTTGTTTCTGAAAAAGGCGCTAAAGACTATATTATGAAACCATTTACTAAAGATATTCTGCTAGAAAAAGTAGATTCTATTTTAATTGAAAAAGGATCATATCTAAAATGACTTTTACGAAAGAAAAGTTAAGTTTTTTTGCAACTTTTATTGAACAAAATTTAGGAATTGTATATTCAGAAATTAACTATTTTCAACTAGAAATGAGATTAAATGATATTATGAGTTTTCTGGGTTTTAATAGTCCTGATGAGATGTATTCTTCCGCTGTTCAAGGAATCAGCGGAAGTTTTAGAGAACTTTTGCTAGATGCTGCAACTAATAATGAAACTTCATTTTTTAGGGATCCGTCTGCGTTTCAAATTATTTTGGATCAGTTGATTCGCCCCCAGATAGCAACTTTTTCGAGTTCAGTACCTTACCGTATATGGTCAGCTGCATGTAGTAATGGTCAAGAGCCATATTCATTGGCGATGATGCTGAGTCATGAATTTGGAAGTTTATTTCCAGGTTGTTTTGAAATATTGGCTACAGATTTTTCAACTCGTGTTTTGAACTATGCAAAGTTGGGCAGATATAGTCAGTTGGAAGTTCAAAGAGGCTTACCTATTCATTATCTTTTGAATTTTTTTTCAAAAATAGTAGGTGAGAGGGGCGAAGACGTTTGGCAGCTGAAACATGAGCTTCAACGTCCGATTACTTTTAAACAAATGAATCTTTTAGAAAAAAGTCCTGATTCCGAAAAATTTAATCTTATTTTGTGTCGGAATATGCTGATTTATCAAAATGTTGAAAATAAAAAATATATTTTAAGCCGCATTACCAATTGCCTGCATAAAGGTGGCTATCTTGTTATGGGGGCTGCAGAGAGTTTGATCGGTTTAAGTGATGATTACGATTTGGTCAGTTTTGATCGTGTCGTACTTTATAGGAAAAAAGACTAGGGGATCGGTAAAATTATGAAAATTTCTTCCAAATATTGGGTTTGATGGGACCAGTACCGATATGGATTTAACAGAGCTAACGGGGGTAAAATGAGTTTAAATATTCCATTGATTCGATCTTCTTTTGAGGCAGTTAAGCCTATTTCAAATGAAGCGATGACGCATTTTTATGAGACATTATTTCAGAATTTTCCGGCTGTAAAACCACTATTTGCTCACACGGACTTGGAAAGACAGAAGAAATCCTTGATTCACGCTCTTGCCTACATCGTGGATCATTTAGATGATTCAGATCACCTTGTAGAATATTTGAAAAAGCTCGGAAGCAGTCATGTGAAATATAGCATTCAAGATGAGCATTATCCCATGATTGGTCAAAGTCTACTTTCTACTTTAAAGTTCTTTTTTAAGGGAAATTGGAATGCAGAACTAGAGATGGAATGGACCCATGCTTATCAGCTGATTTCTGATTCGATGCGTTTAGGAGCTTCTGCAAAGTTAAAAGGTGCTTCTTCTTCGGAAGTAAAAGACTCTATACAAATAACAGCAAGAAATCTTTTGATTCAGTCTATTGAAAAACAGTTAGCCGGAGAGGAATTTTTAAGCTTGATTCGTGAAAAAGCTAAAAAAGTTCTTCTTGATGCCATTTAAAAATAGTCAGAATTGCTTTTATCGGAAGATCAAAAATTAAAACGATAATTATCATAATTTTATTTAAGTTTCAGCTCCTCTGGGCTATCTAGGAATTCTACTAAACCACTTGTAATTTCATAATAGGCGCCAATTACAAGAATTTTTTTCTTGTGGATTGCATCTTTAATGACGGCATCTTCATTGACTCTGCTGACTTGAAGTCGAACATTATTAATGACTGCTTCTCTCATTCTTGCTTTGCGATCTCGGATGAGGGGGAGTTCGGCTACAGCTGGCAGTATCTGGTTTAGCAAGCTTTGGAGGGAGGTTGGCTCTTTATTGCGTTCTTCGATAGGAAGCATTGCTCCATGTACGGCTCCACAGCCTTCGTGGCCCATCACAACCACTACATGTGGTTTAAGGTGTTTGACAGCATATTCCAGGCTTCCTAATGCTCCAGGATCTGCGACGTTGCCTGCATTACGAGCTGTAAAAATACTTCCTAATCCTTGATCGTAGACAATTTCTGTGGGAACACGACTGTCAGCGCAGTTGAGGACCACAGCAAAAGGAGTTTGTGTGAGAAGTTGGACTCTGCGTAGGTTAGGTGCTAGGTCCGCACGTTGTGATTGTCCCAGGACAAAGCGCGTATTTCCTAATTTAAGTTCACGAATTGCTTGATGAGGAGTTTTAATAGAGGGGCCTCGAATAGCTGCAATCTCCTCCATGGAACCGCCAATTGCGACTAGTTCGCGGACTCGCGGGTCAGTTTCTTGATTCAGATCTAAATCAACTTTTTTTTGTTTCAGGGAAGAATTCTCTTTAACGAGACTCGCACCGATTGCATAAGGTGGTGTGCTTATTTGGAGAAAAAAGATTGAAAATACGCAAGAAAAAGTAATCGTATTCCATTTTATTTTGGGGTGCATCAGGAGAGTTTACTACATCCTTGTTTCATTCGCAATCAGTTAGGAGGACTTCCATTTTTCTAAGAAAAAAGTAGAATTTGTTGTGATATAAAATAGAAAATTTATACTAATGAAGCTTAAAAAAAGCTCAGCGAATTCTAAAGTCCGTAATTTCCACTTGAAATCACATTATTTCCTGAAATTCGAGCATTTCCTCTGATACTTGTAGTTCCATAAATCAGAACACTTTCAAATACGTGAGCAGAATCAGAAACAGTGACAGTTCCGGAAATCCAAGTATTGTCGTAAACCTGTGTATTGCCTGAGATCCGAGCAAATTGCGAAATAATTGCATTTCCATAAATCTGAGCATTATCGAAAACTTTAGCCGTATGATAAATTTGAGCATTTCCAAAGACTTTTGCCCGTCCTGAGACTACAGCGTATCCATAGATTTGGGCATTCCCATAAATCTGAGCATACCCTCTGATAGTAGGCTTTCCAAGAACGTTATGATCTTGATAAACCCAAGAATTTCCGTAAATGCGAGCGTGATTGAGAATATGACTGTCACCCATTACATGGGCGAAATCACAAACTTGAGCATACTTCGCAATGTAAGGAATAGTTCTTCCTGACTGAGTAGTTTCTACTGTTGCTGTGTGAGCAATAAATCCTCCATCCTTTTGTGTCGATGAATTTATGATGCATCTTCCTAAAGCCCCATGACAAGGCGGATGGT
>CAIYTD010000169.1 GCA_903928955.1 Oligoflexia bacterium
AGAGCCTGGCAACTTGGCCCGGAGCATCGGGTCACCTTGGTGGGTGAGTTCGCGGACTGGCATGATTTTCTCCTGTGTGATAAAAACTGAAGAAGGCCATCCTAAGACATGACAATTCATATGTAAAGATAAATATGAATTACAAATTCATTTTATGATGCATCTATCTAAATAATCGATCATTTCAATTCATTATTGAGCTGTTTTTGTAAAAAAAGATTGCGATGCGCTTAAATAAAATGATATAGTGACCCTTATGAACATCAGCAATATTTTAAGCCGAATTCTCTTTGAGAAAAAAATAAAGCCGATCGAGCTTGCTCGTGAGCTTCATATCCCTCAACCCACGATGCACCGCATTGTTTCGGGTAAATCGCCCAATCCCCACCCTGGAAGTGTTAAGCCTATTGCGGACTACTTCAACCTGACCGTCGATCAATTAAAAGGGGTGGCCCCTTTGCCTGATTCGTTTTTTGACAACCCCCTTGCAAAAAAGCGTTTAATTGAAATCCCCTTAATTGAATGGGACGATCTTCCCAATTTGAAAAGTCCTGACTTGAAGAAGCAAAGCATTGCTGCCATGGCCGACCTTTCTCAAGACTGTTTTGCTGTGTATATGAATGATTCCTCAATGGAGTACTATTTCCCCAAAAGATGCATTTTGATCTTAGACCCCAACAAATCTTTTGGAGACCGTAGTTGTGTTCTCGTAAAACTGGCCGCCAGCAATCTACACACCTTCCGACAAATCATTGTGGATGCAGACCACCGTTTTTTAAAACCCCTCAATCCCGACTTAACTGCGTCGCATATGCGCCTTCTCACAGATGAAGACCATATCGTCGGCGTCCTTGTTGAAGCACGGCAAGTGTATAACAATCTTTAACCTGGGAGTACCCACCATGAAATTTTTCTCGGCCTTATCTACATTCTTGGGTCAAAACACACCCAAAGTTCACTACCGCCTTCTTTCTGTTGAAAAAGACGAGAACGAAGATTATCTCGCAACAATTCAAGTCATCAATAAAAAAGCCATTTTCAAAATCAAACCCGAGGAAATCCTTAGCAATGATCAACTGACAGATTCCTTTTCTTCACGCGATATTCGCGCATTGACCTACCTGGGCTACTTGGGAATCAACGCCCCCAAGTATAAAATCCTTGCCCAACGCCTCTCAGAACAAGATCAAATCCTGTTTTTTGCCATTCAAGAAAAAGGCAAAAAGCACCCCATTGTTAAAACCGCCAATGAAATCTCAGCCGATACCGCGCTCTTAAAGTCTCTCGATCAACAAGATGCCCATCGCGTTGGATTTATTGCGGCGACTGAGCAGGCAGAGGTTGAAAAGAAAATGAAGGCGCGGTTGATTTCAAAAAATGCTACAACTTTAAGCTGAATGGATTGAAATTTGTTGAATAATCATAAATATTGACCCCTTCGCTTTTCTTCAAAAAAGATGCCGCAAAACTGGCTGGAATCGTTGCAAAAAATGAATAGACGACCTTAAATAAATACACCGACACAACCATATGTATAAATTGCGCAACTGACATTGTCCCCCAGAATCCTGTGACATCCGCAATTAAAGTAATCACAAGCTCGCCAATCACATTAGAGAAAAAAACATCGCACTGCAAAATACTTTCCTTTTAACCA
>CAIYTD010000170.1 GCA_903928955.1 Oligoflexia bacterium
GTCTCTTGTTTCATCATGACATGATGACAACCCAGCCTTATAACAGATGCTCAGTGTTTGCACCTCATTTGAGTTGAACCTTATTGAGGTTTTATGCGATGAGAGATTATGGATAAAATAATCTGTCTTGGAAAAAATTACTTAGATCATGCAGAGGAAATGGGAGATTTTGTTCCAGAAAAACCCGTTTTGTTTCTTAAACCTCCTAGTGTAGCTAGTACTGTGAAGGAAAAAGGTGATATCATCGAAATAGCTTTTCCTTGGGAGCGAGGTGAGATTCATCATGAATGTGAGATTGTGCTTCTTTTGAATCAAGAAAAAGAGATTGAGGGAGTTACTTTAGGTTTGGATATGACATTACGTGAGGAGCAGAGCCGGCTCAAAAAAAAAGGCCATCCTTGGGAGGTTTCAAAAGTTTTTAAGAACTCCGCAATTATAGGGCCTTGGCTGAAGGTGGCCGAGCTTCCGGTTTATTTTCATCAGTACGCAGGTAATTATTTGGAGGCTGAGTTTACGTTTCAGCTGGATCAGGTGGTCCTCCAAGTGGGTAAGGGAAAAGATATGCGGTTATCGCCTAAGGAATGTCTTAAATATGCAGCAGAATATTTTCCTCTCTGTGAAGGTGATGTTGTATTTACAGGTACTCCACGAGGAGTTGGGCCTGTTCAACCTGGACAGTTAGTTGAGATGAAATGGGCAAATCAAATTTTATATCGTATTCGATTTATCTAGAAGGGGATAAAAGAGTTTTTGGGCAATTTCTGACGATACGAGTTCAAAAAGAACGTCTTGGTTGAACTGTGAGGTTGAGACGAGGTCAAATTTTTGAGTCTGATGAGCTAAATCTATCCATGGAAAACACTTGAGTTCATGGCCGATTTGCGGTCGCATGAAGAAATGAAGGATATCTGCATACCCAGCCGAGAGCCATGTGCTGAGGAACTGACTTTCCCCTTCAATGAGAATGCTTTGCAGAGGGTGGCCAAGTAATTGAAAAATTTGCTCACTTTGGAGGAGTGTTAGGATTTCTGTAAGTGGCTGTGTTCCAGAGAGTTCAAAAACTGTGATCCCTATTTGTTTTTTGAGGCAAGAGTAGCTATTTTTTTCGAGTGCCTTTGAAGTTGTAATGTAGCCTAAATTTTTATTGTTGAGGACTTCGGGATTTCTTAAACAAATTCCATCAAGGTCGAGAATTAATTTTAAGTGATGATGAGAAATTTCTTGGGTAGAGTTTTTGGATAGTGCTCCTTTTGCATCTACCAATAGAATATCGTAACGTCGTCTGAGCCAATTTGAATAAATTGTTGCAGCAGGATTATTAATTCCTTTCGATTTGTTTATGTGTCCATTTACCGTTTGATCCCATTTCAATATAAAAACAGGACGATTTAAAATTTGGTTTGCAAAAAATGTACAGTTCGAGGCAGTGGATTCTAGGGCATAGGTTCCAATTTTTACTTGTTTTCCAGCTTGAATGAGAGCACGAATTCCTGCTCCATTGACTTTTGGGTTGATGTCTTGCCTAGAAATGACGACGCGTTGTATTTTTGAGGCAATTAATAAATCAGCGCATGGGGGTTGTTTTCCAAAGTGTGAACAAGGCTCTAAGGTAACATATACGGTAGCGCCTTTGAGACGATCTGGGTCTTGAACTTGTTGGAAAGCCCAACGTTCAGCGTGGTACCCTCCATAAGCTTGTGTAGCGCCTCGAGAGATTTCGACCCCATTCTGATCTACAATGATGCATCCAATCGAAGGATTGGGACTGGTGATTCCAATACTGGAGAGAGATTCAATGAGTGCTTGAAGCATCCAGTATTCATCACTTCCCATTGAGGGCTTCTTGATTTCCTCTTGAGCTTGAAAAATATTACTTAAAGGCCCTGCTAATGAAAATCCAGCAGATAAGACGATATTTTTAGCTGCTAATGCCAATTTCGACATAAAATAGACCTATCTCGCTCTGGAAGGGAATGATGGTCACCTTTTGTTTTTTAGGCGCTGAGAATTGAAGGTCTGATCCTCGAATGACTGTTGGAAGGCTCATTTCAATGATATGCCCTTCTTGCTTCAGGATTCGCTTAGTGATGCATAGAGAAATATTCACAAGTTCTGAAACCATATCATCAATATCTGAATCATACTTCGTGATGGGTTCTTCAAATATTTTGCTAGCTAATTTTAATAGAACTTCTTGAGTAAATTTCATCACATAAGATCCATTTACTCTTTTGCTTGTTATTCCGATAGTGCTAGCAATTTGAAATGGAATATGATAATCAGGTGGTTTTTGAAAGGATGGATCGGCTTTGATTTCGAGTCCGCATTGTAGTTTTAGAGTGTGTGAAGTTCCTTGAATAAAAGACATGAAGAACATTGCTTGCTCTTCATGAGAAAGTGGGTTTTGGCTTTCCTGTATGTTAGGTAGCGGAGGTTCATCTGGGGTAACAGCTTCAGAAAGTAATTCAACGTAAAATTCTCCAGCTTGAGTTTGAAATGGGAGTACCTGAACAAATGCTCCTTTGAAGTATTTAGCTTCAATTTCGTGCCCTTGAACGATAGAAGGAATGGCTATTTCAACTTCATAGCCTAATTGATTCATAGGTGTTTTTACATAACCGAAAATAATATTTAAAAATTCTGCAGCTGCATCTTCATTCTCGTTATTTATTTCTTCTGTGGTTTCGTTGAACATATGTGAAACGAGATGAAGGAAAACAGATTTAGGAAACCATAGACCAGCGGAACCCCGAAATTGGGCACTTGTAATGCCAATAATCGCGCCGATATCTGGTTTTATTTGAGTACGATCTCCACGGCAAAAGGAAGAGCTTACTTGGATATCGAGTTTACACTGTAGTTTAAAAGCTAGTACTGTACTTTTTGTGAAGCTCTCCAGCCATTCATCGTTAAACTCTGAAAATTCAATATTGGATTCACTCATAGGTTCATTATTTGTTCCTAAGCATCTTAGCTATTTCGTCCATATGTTCGGTTTCCATTCGTACAAAAGTCCGTGCCATTTCTTCTAGGGCTATGTCTTGAGTTGCAAGGCGTACGAGCTTTTTATATAAACTTAATGTTTCTTCTTCATGTTTAAGACATTCTTCTAAAATCTGATCTACTGAGTGAATATGCGTTTCTTCTATTCGTCCTGAGGCTAAGGGAGGGTGCCCCCTAAAAGAGGTAATTTTTTCTCCAATAGTAGTTGCATGGTCTATACTTTCTTGAGCCTGCTCTCTAAACCATTTTTGGATGGGGATTCGATTGTGACCCATAATCATGAATGAGTAGTGAAGATAACGTATAATTCCAGACATTTCTGCTTGAAAAATATGTTCTAGGCAGCTCATGATTTCTGGGGTTGTTTCTTTTTGCGTTTCATAAGTCATGTTGTTTTCCTTTTTGAATTCTAGACGCAACGGCTCTTATCTAGAAGTTTTAGTTAAAGTACCTCGTAAAATCATATTTTTAGAGTTAATTGAAGAAAAATCGGAGGAAATTTTCTTGGATTCTATTATTTTTCTTATTTTATGCTTAGGCTCGTCGGTTTTAATTGGTCAAGTTTATGCTTCAGATTTTCAAGTAGAAGTTGCTCCTATTAAAAAAGTGGGTGCAGCTGATGACCTTTTATTAGAGGATCCTATTGTTTCTGTTACTAGACAGAAAATGGGCTCTCATTCTGGATCGGGTTCTATTCAAAATTCTATTCAGAATCAAATTGCGTTGCCTATTGCTGATCCAGGAAGGCCTGGAAATGTAGCTCAAGTAAGGGGATTAGGTGCCACAGCTGAAGAAGTAGATGTACAAGCTTTTGGGATTTCTTTGAGCCCACCTCAAGGTGGAGGCTTTGATTTGTCTGCTTTTCCACAGTTTCTTTGGTCTGATTTTCATTATCGATCTGGGCCATCTTTGAATTCTTTGAATCAGACTGCCTCAGCTGGTACTTTAGTTTTAATTCCTTGGACACTCAGGGCTCTTCATGAGTCAGGGGGCGGCGCGTCTGCGAGAGGTACAGGTTTTTTTTCTTCACAGGGAGTGAATCAAGTCTCTGCTGGAGTAAGTGGTAGTGAAAAGGTTGCGCTCATAGGGGGGTATAGTAGTGGAAAAGTCATAGGTCCAAGTGCAGGATTGAGTGGACGTTGGGATATTCCTCATGCAGGCTTCTCAGCACATTTTTTAGGGTCAGCCTTAGATGCTGAGGTGACAGGTTCTACTCGCTTACCCTCTCCCCGTGCCCGTATGAAGAGTCAGAGAATTTTGCCTGTCCTTCAAGGAGATTTTAAGTTGACCCAATCGACTCTATTGAAGACTAGCTTTTTTTATGATTCAGCATCTGTTGATTATGGAGATCCTGATCAAGATTTTTACTCAAATAGTAATATTCAGCAATGGGGTTTTCAAAACTTATTGATTTGGAATGAATGGAAGTGGGGACTGAGTGGCAGGCAAGTCTCCTATCTCAGTTCATCTGCTTTTGAAGCGCCTTTGCAAACTCTAGTTAATATTCAGGTCTCTCAGCTAATTGAGCGGAATCATTTTATTCTGGAGCCTTCTCTGCAAGGAGTTTGGGTGAGCGGATTTGGCTTTTTACCGCAGGGAAGCTTAGGGGCAAGAAAAGAGTGGAATCGTGGTCAACAAGCTTTGTATTCTCGTGTTTTAGTTTCTCACCGTATTCCTTCTTTGCTGGATCGTTATTCAACTTACCTTGAGTTTGTAGGAAACCCCGAATTACAGACTGAGCTGGATTGGACAGGGATTTTAGGAGCCGAGCTGAAGTCAGATTTATGGGAGGGTTCTATTCAAGCTTATGCGCAGCTGAGGCAAGATGCTCGAGTGAGTTTAGGGAGTACCGTGACCAATTTAGGTGAAGCTTATATAGCCGCTTTGACTGGAACGGCGCAGGTAAAACTGAGTCCGAATTTAAATATTTCAAATGCAACGACGGTGTCTCAATCTCGTTTATTTGCTACGCATTCTTCATTTCCCTATATTCCGGTTTGGATGAATGTGGCTAGTTTACGTATTCATTCGCGGCCTGCAGTGATGACTTGGGAATGGTTGATCAGTCTTAGGGGAGAAGGCTCCCGCGGAGTTGGTGTTCTTGGCGTAGATAGCTTAGCAAGTTATGCTGTGGTTGATTTGGCCGCATCCATGCGTTTGTGGCAGGCGAGTATAGGAATTCGCTGTGAGAATGTTTTTGATCGGAACATTGAGTTGATTCAAGGTTATCCTTTAGGAAGAACACTATCGATGTCGGCGTCCGCAGAGCTTTAGAGCCTGAGGATTTGAATGAATACCTGACTTTTTATTTTTTTATCTTGAATCATGACCCCGTTTCAAGTTAAGACATGCGAAACTACGCACACTCTGCAAAACGTGGTTCCAGCAAAAAACTGGTCATTCAGAGTGGAGGGAAATCCGTTGTTCTGATTCAGAAGAGTTTTGAGTCGAGCGGGGTTTCAAAAACCGCGGCAAGCCTTTCTGCGCTATCGCGCTGTTTTGTCTTCCGCCTTTAATTAATAGAATCGAGGAGATTCAGTATGCCTGCAGTGACTATGCGCGAGCTTTTAGAGTCTGGAGTTCATTTTGGCCATCAGACCCGCCGTTGGAATCCTAAAATGAAGCCTTATGTTTTTGGAGCTCGAAACGGAATTTATATTATAGACCTTCAAAAAACTGTGGATCAGACTCGAGCAGCTTGCACTTTTGCTTCTAAAGTTGCTTCTGAAGGAAAGAAAGTTCTCTTTGTTGGAACTAAAAAACAAGCAAAAGATGTGATTGAGGAAGAAGCAAAGCGAGCAGGAATGTATTATGTCACAAACCGATGGTTGGGCGGGATGTTGACTAATTATCAAACCGTCAAAGCTTCTATTGATCGCTTGAAAAAACTTGAATCTTTAAAAATATCTGCTGATTGGAGCGAAACTCCTAAAAAAGAGCAATCTCGCATTGATCGAGAGCTGGATAATCTGAAGAAGTCACTGGGTGGAATTCAGGATATGAAGAAGCTTCCTGGGGCTATTTTCGTAGTAGATACCGAAAAAGAACATATTGCAGTTAAGGAAGCTAAGAAGCTCGGGATTCCTACGATTGCTGTTGTGGATACAAACTGTGATCCCTCTCATATTACTTATGTTATTCCTGGCAATGACGACGCTATTCGCAGCATTCGTCTTTTTGCGCGATTGATTGCAGATAGTTGTTTGGAAGGCGCGCGAGTGTTTCAAGAAAAGTTACGGGCTCAGGAAACTGCTGACGGAATGGGTAAGGATGAATCTGAAACGGAAAAGAAAGTTTCCCGTTTTGAAGGTGATATTGACCTCCAGGGAATTGATGAAGCTGATCTAGAAGCTCAAGAAGTAGAAGAAGCCCTCAGTGGTGAGGAAGTTGCAGTAGTTGCCGTTGCGGCAGAAAAGGCTTCTTTAGAAAAGGCAATACCTGCAGTAGCAGTAGCAGCAGCTGTCGTTCAAAAGCCTACTAAGAAAGCAAAAAAGTCTGACAAAGGGGAGTAGATCATGGAAATCTCTGCAGCGCAAGTGAAGGAGCTCCGTGAAAAAACGGGCGCCGGAATGATGGATTGTAAAAAGGCGCTTTCTGAAACTACTGGAAACTTTGAAAAAGCAATTGAGTACCTTCGTAAAAAAGGGATCGCTTCTGCAGCTAAAAAATCCGGGAGAATGGCAAAAGAGGGAACAATTACTTCTTATATTCATGGCGAAGGGAAAGTCGGAATTTTAGTGGAGGTGAATTGTGAGACAGATTTTGTTGCAAGAACAGATCAATTTCGTCAATTCGTAAAAGATTTGGCGATGCATGTTGCTGCTGCAAATCCTCAGTGGGTGCGTTCAGAAGAGGTTCCGTCTGAAATTTTGGCAAAAGAAAAAGAGATTGCTCTTGCTCAGATGCAAGCTTCAGGAAAACCAGCAGCGGTTTTAGAGAAAATTGCTGAGGGAAAAGTGAAGAAGTTTTACGAAGAAAATTGTCTTCTTCATCAGCCCTTTGTGAAAGACTCAAGTAAGACGATAGAACAACTTTTAAAAGAGACCATAGCTACTCTAGGAGAGAATATAGTCATTCGCCGATTTGCTCGGTATGTTTTAGGTGAAGGCATTCAAGAAATTAACCCTTGAGTTCTAATTCAGAGAGGATCTGAGATGGTATTGAGCTCAACGGATCGTCGCAGTGGACCCTATCAGCGCATTCTTTTAAAGCTTTCTGGTGAGGCTCTCGCCGGACAAGCTGGATATGGAATTGATACAGATGTACTGAAGATTTTGGCTTGTGAAATTAAAGGCATTCACGAAGAAGGAGTTCAGATTGGTATTGTAATCGGGGGTGGGAATATCTTTCGGGGTATTAAAGGTGCGACAAAGGGAATGGATAGAGCGTCAGCAGACTATATGGGGATGCTCGCTACAGTTCTGAATTGCTTGGCTCTACAAGATGCCTTAGAGCATGAAGGGGTTCATACCCGAGTTCAGTCTGCGATTGAGATGCGAGAGTTAGCTGAGCCCTACATTCGTAGAAAAGCAATCCGACATTTAGAAAAAAATCGTGTTGTCATTTTTGGTGCTGGCACCGGCAATCCTTATTTTACTACAGATACTACAGCTGCTTTGAGAGCTATGGAGGTAGGGTCTGAAGTGGTGTTGAAAGCGACTCGAGTGGATGGTATTTACGATGCAGACCCCACTATGAATCCCCATGCGTCTCGATTTGATGAAGTCTCTTATTTGGAGGTTCTTCAGCGGGGTCTAAAAGTGATGGATTCCACTGCAATCTCACTTTGTATGGATAATCAGCTCCCTATTATTGTGTTTGATTTGAATCAAAAAGGAGCTTTAAGAGAGGTTGTTGACGGAAAAGCTGTAGGTACGCTTGTACGCTAATTAAGGAGGAATAAATGTCTAAAGCAGTACTTGATTTGATGGTTCAAAATATGGATAAAAGCATTCAGTCGCTGAAAGCTGACCTAGCGAAGGTTCGCACTGGGCGTGCGTCTGTTGCTCTTGTAGATACGGTTCATGTAGATTACTATGGATCCAGTGTTCCGCTGAACCAGGTGGCTAATATTACTACTCCTGATGCACGGACCATTCAAGTTTCTCCTTGGGAATCTGGAACAGTCGGTGCAATTGAAAAAGCAATTTTAGCAGCAAATCTGGGTTTGACCCCACAAAGTGATGGGAAAATTGTGCGCATTCCCCTTCCTCTTTTGACTGAGGAAAGGCGAAAAGAAATGGTGAAGCTCGTTAAGAAGATGGGTGAGGAAACCAAAATTGCTGTTCGAAACCATCGAAGGGAAGGCAATGAAGAATTAAAAAAATTAGAAAAAGAAAAGACTTTGTCTGAAGATGACACCAAGAAAGCTATGGAGCTTGTTCAGAAAAAAACAGATGAAAAGGTGGCAGAAGTAGATAAAGTGATTGTAGGAAAAGAAAAAGAAATTATGACTATTTGAGACTGAAGTGGCATCAGAGATTCCAAATCACATTGCAATTATTATGGATGGAAATGGCCGCTGGGCAGAGCGTCGGGGGCGTCCTCGTGTTTTTGGGCATGTGCGCGGTTCAGGTCGAGTAAAAGCAATTGTAGAAGTGGCGAGTCGCCTCGGAGTGAAGGCGCTCACTCTTTATGCATTTTCTACGGAAAATTGGTCACGCCCCGAGAGTGAACGCTTGGTATTATGGAAATTACTAAAAAAATATTTAATTCGCGATGCCGAACAATTGCATCGTCAAAATGTTAAATTACGGGTCATAGGTGAAACAGATCGATTAGATGCTGATATCCGGGCAGTTCTCGATCCAGTTGTTCAGAAGTTAACATCTAATACTGGTTTACAGCTGACTTTTGCAATTTCTTATGGTTCTCGAAGAGAGATGGTTTATGCAGCAAAAAAATTTGCCGAGGAATGCCTAGCGGGGCGAGCTCATCCCGATGAGTTAAATGAAGTTTTGATGGAAGAATATTTGTGGACATCTGATTTTGGTGATCTATCGGAAGTAGATCTTTTTATTCGCACGAGTGGGGAGCAGAGGATTAGTAATTTTTTACTTTGGCAGGCGGCTTATGCTGAATTCATCTTTACTGATATTTGTTGGCCGGATTTTGAGCCTAAGGATCTAGAATCTGCAATTCAAGAATATGCTCGTCGAGAGCGACGATTTGGGGGAGTAGGCAAAGGACTACCGGAACGACCGCATCGCAATATTTTTGCCTAATTTTTTAACAATATGGCTATATCTCTAGAACTTAAAAAAAGAACAGTTACAGCAGTGATAGGCGCCTTGGGCTTGGTTAGCTTGATTGTCTTTGTAGGATGGCTAGGCGTGTTTGTTCTTGCTACACTGATTTCGTTGGGAATGGTATTTGAATTTTCTGAAATTACTTTTTCGATGCCAGATCGGACAAAAAAAAAGTATGTCCTTTTATTGCTTGGGCTGTTGGCTGCTTTGATCCATGCATTCGCTATTTACTCAGAATTTCATTTGCTTATTTTTTCTTTTATTAGTTTATTTATTTATTATTTGCTAACAGCTAACCGCCATGATGAAGCTCAGTTTCTAAGGCATTTTAAAGAACTCATGTATTCTGTTTTTGGTTTGATTTATACAGTTTTTATGCCTTTTTATTTCATTCGAATTTATGAGTTTGAAAATGGAGCTGCCTGGACGATTCTCTTTCTTTTGATTGTATGGTCGGGTGATACGGGCGCATATTTTGTAGGTAAAAAATATGGTAGGCAAAAACTTTATCCTAAAATAAGTCCCAATAAAACATCTGAGGGTGCAGCTGGGGGCTTGATTGCAGGTGTCTTAGTTACAGTGCTTTTTAAAGTCCTTTTTTTTCGTGTTCTGCCGTGGTTTGGGGCTATAATACTTCCAGTTGTTGTTGGAGCGGCCTCTCAAATGGGTGATTTTTGTGAAAGTTTTTTTAAAAGAGCTTTTGATAGGAAAGATTCCGGTTCACTTCTTCCTGGGCATGGGGGAGTTTTGGATCGGTTTGATGGAGTAGTTTTTGGGCTTCCTGTCATGTATATTTGCATGCGTTTATTTGGATAAAGGAGGTTATGGTGCTTGCTATTATGAATTGGGGTACTTCTTTTTTTCACTCACTTTTTGCTTTCATCATTATTCTAGTTCCTTTGGTTGTCTTTCATGAATTTGGGCATTTTGTTTTTGCAAAAATTTTTGGAGTTAAGGCTGAGGTTTTTTCTGTTGGGTTTGGACCTAAATTGTGGTCTCGCCAAATAGGGGAGACTGAATTAAGAATTTCAGCCATTCCCATGGGCGGATACGTCAAACTTTTAGGCGAAGATCGAGAAAGTCAAATTTCTCTCGAAGAACAAAAAAGGGCTCTGCATCGACAGAGGCCATGGAAGAGGTTTCTCATTTTTTTTGGCGGCCCGCTTTTTAATTTTATTTTAGCTGTTTTTATTTTCATGCTGATCTTGGTGATTGGTGAACCTCAAATGGCAAGTGTAGTGGGCCGAGTTGTTCACAAGTCAGCTGCTGAACAGGCCGGATTTCTGAGTGGTGATCGGATCGTTGCCATTAATGGTAAGCCAGTGAGTAAGTTTGAAGATGTTATTTTGGCCTTAAATGAAAGCCCTGAGAAGGCACTTATTTTCTCAGTGAATCACGCGCATTCAATAAAAAATGTTGAGCTGAATGCTACTCCCATGCGTCAATTGGGATATAGTATTTATGGCGAATCTACAATAGTAGGCGAAATTGAGGGATTATTCCCGATACCACGAGGTAATCATGTAGGTGTTTCCAATCCGGAATCTCCTGCAGGCAAGGGTGGAATAAAAACGGGTGATCAAATTTTAGAAGTAAATCAAAACTTAGTTTTAAGTTGGGAAGATTTAGAGTTTTTTTATCAAAACTTAGAGAGTAGGGTCCCTTTTTTACTGAAGTATCAAAGTGGGAAATCAGGAACTATTCAGTCTATTCAAATGGTCAAGCCAGAACTGTCTCGAGGTTTAGCTGAGGATTTAGGACTTTTTTCCTCTGAGCTTTTTGTAGATAGGACGGTCCCCCATTCTCCAGCTGAGGTTGCAGGCGTTCAATCGGGGGATCGCCTATTGGGAGTGGGTGGCCAGATTGTACAGAGTTTTTTTGAATTGAAAGATGCTGTTCAAAAATCAGGTGAAAAAGATGGAAAAGTTCAGTTAAAATGGGAGCGTGCGGGCAAGATTTTTTCTGTTGTGCTAACGCCAACCGCTACTGTAGGCAGAGATCCTAATCTAAATAACACGACTCAATATACGGTAGGAGTTATCCCGCAGCTCAGGATGGGCGAGCCTGTTACAGTCATTGAGCGCATATGGAATCCGTTTCAATTAGTGAGCCTTGCCACTCAGCGAATGATTACTTTCTCCTGGCGCAATTTAGTCTCTTTGAAAAAAATGGTGACGGGTGATGTGTCGGTTGGAAGTTTGGGTGGCCCCATTATGATAGGCAAAATTGCAGGAGAGTCTCTCACGAGAGGATTAATTGTCTTTTTGACTAATATGGCTATCTTTTCGGTCGGTTTAGGTGTTCTCAATATTCTTCCTGTTCCTGTTTTAGATGGTGGCCATCTCATGTTGTTGGGTGTTGAAACTATTCGGGGCAAACCTTTAAGTGTACGTCAAATGGAAGTGATTCAGGGTTTTGGATTGATTCTCATTCTGACATTGATGGGGATCGCCTTTCGTAATGATATTGCGCGATTATTTTATTCATGAGGCTGATTGGATGGGATACTTCTTCAAAGGCAGGTGCTCTCGTGGCCTTAGAATGGGATGCTCAAGTCGAATTTCCTTTGCCTCGATGGGTTGCTGAACTAAATTTAAACGTAGATTGCACGCATTCTGAACGGCTTCTTTGGGCTATTCACCAGACTCTCGAAGCGGCGCGTTGGAAGTTAGAAGAAGTAGATGTTTTTGGTGTTGGTATTGGGCCAGGTAGTTTTACTGGGTTAAGGATCGGGGTAACTACTGCTCGTACTTTATCGCATCTATTAAAAAAACCTCTCATGGGAGTTTCTAGTTTAGCAGCACTTGCTCGGCCAGTGGCACTCCATTTTGTAAGTTCAGGTTTAGGTTCTCAAGTAATCGTGATTGCTGCAACAGATGCTTGTAAAGGAGAGTTGTTTGCGCTTTGGGGGAATGCTAGATCAGTCTCAAACTGTGTTGTTCATCCAGAAGGAGAATTTTCGGGGCTTTGGAATTTAGGAGCAAAGGAGCAAGTGCTTTCTCCAGAGGTTTTGATTCAAATTTTAATTAAAAAAATGAAGAAGAGCTCCAGTAAACTCCGTTGGCTTGTAGTGGGGGAAGGAAGGAAAAGATACGCTTCGTATTGGGATCAGCTTCCTCGTTCCAGAGAGATCACGAACGTTTCTCTTTTTCCTGACACAGTTCAAGGACGATATTTAGGATTACTTGCATTTGAAGCATGGCAAGCCCATGTCTCTCGGGAGACGCTTCAAGTTTTCCCTCGTTATTTGAGAGTTTCTGATGCTGAAATGAAGCTGAAGGCGGGATTACTAAAGTCTGCATCCGTTAGGAGTATTGATCGTGTTTGAAAGTTGGAGTAGTGACTCTTTAGGTGCTCTCTGTGCATTTGGATCTTCGTTTACTTGGGCAGTGGGTTCAGCAACTTATTCAAGATTAAATAGAAATTATTCTGCATTTTCAGTGAACTTTACTCGTGCCGCTGTGGCTTGTCCTCTTTTTATTTTCGCAGCATTTTTGGTTTCAGGCGGGATAGAAGGCGGATTATTTGAATATAAGAATATTCGACTTTCTCATTGCGGGTGGTTGACTCTTTCTATGGTAGTGAGCTACGGACTGGGTGATGTACTTTTTTTAAAAAGTGCCCGATTTTTGGGAGTGCCAGGCGCACTGGCGATTGGATCCAGTTATCCCATTTGGACTGTTCTGGTGGGGTTTCTTTATGCAGGAGAGAGGATCACTCGTTTTCAGATTTTGGGACTACTCGTTACCTTTCTTGGCATTGTGATGGTTATTTTAAATGGCCCTAAAAGTGGCAGGCAGAGCTCCATTAAGCTGGACCATAAAGTTTCTTGGAAAGGTATAGGTTTGGCTGGCGCGACTTCATTGGCATGGGGGATAAATTGCTTTGCTGTATCTCGAGTAGGTACTGATATTATTCCGCCTGTTGGAAATAGTATTCGAATGTTAATTGGAATGGTAATTACTTTAGGATTAGGACGAGTATTTGCACCTCAAGAGGCGATTCTTCTGCCTCTTAAAAAAATATATCCATTCGTAGCAATTTTTATTTTAGAAGCGTTTGTAGGTTCTTATCTTTATATGTATGGATTAACTCATGCGCCGCTTGCTTTAGGAACTACTTTATCGTCCTTGTCTCCTGTTATTTCCGTTCCTGCAGCAGTTATTTTTGGAATAGAGAGGTTTTCAATCCTGAGAACCTTAGGGGTCTTTTTTGCGGTCATAGGGGTGAGTTTAATTCTGGGAGGACTCTGAGGAGCTAGAAAAAAAAGACCTTTGATCTTTTTTGTTGTATAAATAAGGTCAAATGCGAAAAGTTTATCTCGTGCCTAATTTTGTAACGACCGCAAATATGTTTTGTGGTTTTTATTCGATCATTGCTTCCATTCATTTAGAGTTTTCAGCTGCTGCATGGGCAATTGTTGCCGCTGGAGTATTTGATATGTTGGATGGTCGAATTGCGCGTCTTGCAAAGGCGACTAGCCAATTTGGAGTCGAATATGATAGTCTTTCCGATCTCATTTCATTCGGAATTGCACCAGCGATTCTGCTTTACCAGTGGGCGTTAGAGCCCTATGACCGCCTCGGTTGGTTGGCTGCGTTTCTTTTTCTTGCTTGTGGTGCACTTCGTTTGGCGCGGTTTAATGTAAATTCTAGTTCACTTCCTAAAAATTATTTTCAAGGATTGCCAATTCCAATGGCCGCAGGAATGGTTGCAACTTTTATTATTTTTAATCAGACTGTGACGTGGCTCAGTTTTCGTCCAGTATTTGTTTTGGTTTTGACTTTTGGTTTGTCGAGTCTCATGGTGAGTACGATTCGATTTCCTTCTTATAAAGAATTTAATTGGAGATCTAAAGCTACATTTGGGTATTTTTTAGTCGGAGTTTTAATCATGATTTTGATTGTGGCTAAACCCGAAATCACACTTTTTCTCTTATTAAGCACTTACATTGGTTTGAGTCTAGGTTGGAATCTGGTAAGAATGTTGACTCTGTCTGTTCCTTCTAAAACAGAAAAGGGGAGTGCAACAGTCCTATGAAAGATGGTCTGAGAATAGCAGTTGTCGGCGCAACAGGGGCTGTGGGTAAAGAGCTCCTTTCTATTTTAGAAACTCGAAAATTTCCGATTCGTGAGCTTGTTTTATTTGCCTCTCCGCGATCTGAGGGGAGGGCCACAGTGTGGAGTGGGCGAAGTCATCGCTGCAAAGCATTGCAAAAAGATTGCTTTGAGGGCATTCAGATCGTTTTTTTTGATGCTTCAGATTCGATTTCTAAAGAGTGGGTACCTCAGGCAGTGGAATCAGGTGCCTGGGTAGTAGATAATTCAGCTACATTTCGAATGGATGAAGACATTTTGCTTGTGGTTCCCGAGGTGAATGGGGATCTTTTACATTCAAAAATGAAATCCATGATTCAACGGTCGGTTATTCCTCGTGAACGCATTTTAGCAGGACCTAATTGTTCCACCGTTCAATTGGCCGTGGCGTTAAAGCCCATTCGGGATCGTTGGGGAATGAAACGGGTCGTCGTTTCCACCTATCAAAGTACGAGTGGTGCCGGGTCAGCAGCTATGGGCGAGCTTTCAGTTCAGACTGTAGGATTGCTGAATCAAATTCCTTCTGCTCCGAAGGTTTTTCCTCATCAAATCGCGTTTAATTGTATTCCGCATATTGGTGGGTTTCAAGAAGGCGGAGAAACAAGTGAAGAGCAAAAGATTGTTTTAGAGACTCGAAAATTATTAGGGATGCCTGAGCTTCGCATTTCAGCTACGGCTGTGAGAGTTCCTACGTTTTCTTGTCACGGGGAATCTGTTAATATTGAATGCGAACGCCCCATTATTCTTGAGGAGGTTCGAGATGCGCTTCGGGCCCAGGCGGGAATTATTCTTCAGGATGATTGCAAACACAATGTTTATCCATTGGGTGTTACATTTGAAAAAGACGTCGTGGAAGCTGCAACAGGCCGAGACGCTGTGTATGTAGGAAGAGTTCGAAAAGATTTATCTTTAGATAACGGCCTGAATCTCTGGGTTGTTTCTGACAATTTGAGAAAAGGAGCAGCTCTCAATGCAGTTCAAATCGGCGAGATTTTGCTCAAAGCGATTCAATAGGCATACTTTTTTGGTCATTGGACTTTCGCTTGGGATGTTCTCTCCGCTTTCAGTGGCTCATGCAGTCTTGACTTTAACTCCCGTTAATGGAGGTCCCGAAAGGGTTCTGCCCAATGGCGGGAGTTCGATCCAGACGAATGGGGGAGGAACCTTCTACTACTGGGTGAGCTATGGCTCATCGACGACTAGCCTGGGGAGCAATGTGTTTTTTTTACCAGGAAACGCGAGTCTCCCGTTTAATGTGATTCCACCGATGGAGGATCGTTCTGATTTGAGCAATATGTTTGTGGTGAATCTCTCCACAAGTTTGACGAGTTTTTCAGTTTCTGCCGGTCAGCAGGTGATCGTGACGCTCCAAGCGCAGGGATCGGCTGGATTTCCAAATCCTCCTGTTTACGCTCCCATTGCAGCAGTGAATGGAGTCGCGTGTACGGATACTAATTGTCAAGCCTCCTCAGCTCTTCTTAATCCCGGAAGACCTCGGTATTATGCGGCTAAGTTTTATCCTACTCAACAAGCAAGTATTCAGATTGGCTTTTATCCCAATGATATTTGTGCTGATTTCAACACCCCTCCGGGGGCAACTTTAGGACTAGATGCTTTGGGATGTAGCAGTGGTGCATTAACAACCGCCACCGAAGGATCTCCTGTCACCCTACAACTCCGGTTTAATGTAGTTGTAGCATCTGATACTAATTATCCTCCTGCTTCTGGAGCTACTCCAATCGATTCGAACTCCAATCCTCTGAGTCTTTCATTTCAAGTGGACACGCCGTCTTTTAGCTGTCCTTCAGAAGAGGCGCTCAATACAAGTTGGTATCCGGGAGATGGACAGATTTTCCTCAATACGACTCTTTTTAGCATGTCGGGACCTGCGCCAGCGGCGAACTTAATTGTGGTAGGAGGCATTAGCGCTAATGGAGGAGCTCCTATTTTGGGCAGTGGTTATCCAGCCAGTCCCCTCGTTCAAGTCGTTCCTTTAAGTGGCGTTAATCAGGGAGTTGGAGGATTTACCAATGCAACTGAAAGCCTTAAAAATCAATATCAAATCTCATTTATGGGGCAAGATCAGACTGGGTTAATTGCTCAATCTACGGCTTCTTGTGTGACAAATGTTCAAGCTACCGCTATTCAGGGGTTTATTTCAAAGGGTAACTGTTTCATTGCGACTGCGGCCTTTCAAACTGCTGATGCTCCACCTGTTCTTTTACTGAGAGAGTTTAGAGATCATTTCTTACTTTCAGCTGAATGGGGAAAGGCGTTTGTGCAGTGGTATTATCAGTGGTCTCCCAGCGCAGCAGCATGGCTTTCTGCTCATCCAGTTTTTCGATTACCAGTACTTTTAGCTTTGGGGCCTCTGGAATGGATTGCTTGGATTGCATTGCATCCTTTTTATTTATTAGTTTATTTATGTGTTTGTTTGCCGGTTTGCCTGTTTTTGGTGCTAGCTTATTTAGGGTTTTCTAGAACTGTAAAGAAGTAAAGGAGTCGTTACGTTCCATTCGAAAAAATGCGCTCGCTTTATTTATTGTCTATTGATGGTGTTTTGTTTTTCTGCAGAAACCTCTATTCAACCCTACATCGATCAACTCAAAAGAAAAACACAGGAAAAAGATTCAGAAAACTTTCGAGATTCAGATAGTTCAGATTCTTACATAGAAAAAATCCGTAAAAAATTAGACCATGACAAATCCCTAACTGATTCTCATTCTAATTATATTGAAAAATTGAAGAGAGCAAACCCTGCCCTGGAGGCAGTTCCTGAAGGATCTTATTCAGAAAAAGAAAAAGAAAAATGGGAACCCCTCGAGGAAGGCGGAGCGATTCAAGCTGTAAGAGAGGGGCGCTCTGAACTCACGGCTAAGAAAAAGGGAACGATTCATCATGCATTTGGGTTCCGATATGGGGCTTCGCTGAGGCGCTCGATCTACGCAACCCCTGCTCTTCAATTAAGGCAGTTTTCGGATGTCTATGGCGGGAATTATGCTCCGGATCTTTCTTTGTTTTATGAATACCAGCTCTTTCATAGCGAAAACTATGGAAGCATTGGCATAGTAGGGACGGGGGGGCTTAGCTATTTTCATGGAATAGGTACGCTTGGTGTAGGTATTATCAATCCAGCTAACGGTCAAAACTTTCCATCTGCTACCAATACTACTTTTCAATTTTTTACAGTTCCTGTCACTCTTGCATTGAATTACAGAATGAACCTCGCCCGTGTTCTCAGGCCGTTTATTCTCGCAGGTCCGAGCATGATCGGTTATTCAGAGATGAGAAATGATGGTGGAGCGACCAAGTGGGGTAGGTCACTGGGTTTTTACGTTTCTACTGGACTCTCTTTTTCTTTAGATGGATTGAGGAGCGCTTGGGATTTGTATTCTAGTTTTGGAGTTCAACACTATTATTTTTCAGTGGATTATTCACGGCTTGTGACCGTTTTAGGAGATGTAAATATTGGAATTTCAGGATGGAATGCCGGATTTACATTTGAATATTAATGTGGAAATATGCGACCGTTTTTTCTTATCTGGGAACAGATTATTGTGGCTGGCAAAAGCAAAAGGGATCTGCTGCCCTGGGTAAGCCGAGTATTCAGGAATCCATTGAATTGGCTTTATGCCAAATGACGGGAGAAAAGGTTTCAGTGGTGGGGAGTGGAAGAACGGATTCTGGCGTGCATGCATGGGGTCAGGTAGCTCATTTTATTTTAAAAGGAAAATATTGGGACCCAAAGATTTTGCAACGCGGGATGAACGGAATTTTACCCATGAGCATTCGGGCCCTGGATGTTTATCCTACTCCTCTGGATTTTCATGCGCAGCGCAGCGCAGAGAAAAAACAATACAGCTTTTATTTTCAGCAAGGACCTTGTGCTTTGCCTTATCTGGAACCCTTGAGTTGGTGGATTCGGAAAAAGCTCGATTTAGATGCGATGAATCAGGCCGCTCATGCGCTGTTAGGTGAGCATGATTTTAAGGCTTTTCAAGCATCGGGAGCAAAGCCTGGACCCACAGTGAGAAAAATTCTGGAGGCAGAGATGCTCACAGAGTCGATTGTGTTTCCAGGGGCGGGATTGTCTTCGCTTCCAGGAGCATTAGGGTCATTCTGTCTTGTTCGATTCCGAGTTGTAGGAACAGGCTTTTTAAAGCAAATGGTCCGAGGAATAGCGGGCACACTCCTGCAAGTAGGCGAGGGCCGAAGACCTGCTTCCTGTATCTCAGAGATTTTGAAAACACGAGACCGCTCTCAAGTTGGCCCGACAGCTCCTGCACGAGCCCTTTGGTTGGAGCGAGTTTGGTATTCTGAAGACGCTCATTGACACATGAGGTCAGTTTCGAATAAAATCCGTTCCTATATGGAATTTAGTGTACAAGTTGAGAAGCCGTCCAGCATTTTGAGAAAAATGATTATTAAAGTCCCTTCCAGCGAAGTGAAGTCACATCTGACGCGTGGATTGATGGAAGTTCAAAAAACAGCAAAGCTGAAGGGTTTTC
The DNA here is from genome assembly GCA_903928955.1 of Oligoflexia bacterium. Lineage (GTDB taxonomy): Bacteria > Bdellovibrionota > UBA1018 > UBA1018 > UBA1018 > CAIYTD01. The sequence goes on from CAIYTD010000170.1 coordinate 18,856, forward strand.
GGCCGGGTCATGCTCCTATTTCCATTATTAGTCAATATTATGGGGAGGATGTTCGGCATCGGGTTTTTCATAATTTGATTGATCAGTCTTTTCAACGAGCCGTTTTAGACCAGAAGCTGAAGGCAATTGGAACTCCAAAAATTGATACCCCGGATCATCTGACAGGGGAAGGACTTCACGATCATGCTGTAGGGGACGGCCAAGATCTGACTTTTACCGCTACATTTGAGGTCATGCCTGAATTAGTCATTCAAAATTACCAGGGATTGGCAGTCGAGCAAGAAAAAGTCCATGTGACTGATGACCAGGTGGCCCAAGTAGTTGAAAATCTTCGCAATGCTCAAGCTCAAATGATTCCTGTTGCTGGGGGATTAGTATTAGAAGATGGAACCCTTTCTTCTCGCCCTGTTCAACTGGGAGATTTCATTGACATCCGTTTTGCAGGAGGATGCGTCACTCCAGAAGGGATTCAACTTCGGGATGATATGAAGGGTGAGCAGTTAGTGGAAGTAGGTTCTAAAGCCTTTGTTCCAGGTTTTGAAGAAGAGTTGATTGGAATGCGAAGGGGAGAAACAAAGACGTTTCGAGTTACCTTTCCTCAGGATTATCAAGTAGCTGAGTTGGCTCATCAAGAAACTGAATTTACAGTTACCGTAAATGAGATTAAAGAAAAAGAGCTTCCTATTCTGGATGATGAATTCGCTCAACAGGCTGGATATAAAAGCGTCAGTGATCTGGAAACTCAGGGCCGCGAATTTTTAATGAGAGAGAAAAAAGAGGGAGCAGATCGAAAAGTAAAAAGCCAGTTGATGTCTCAAGTTATTGAAAAGAACCCTTTTGATGTCCCCCAAACTTTAATAGAAAGTCAGACTCGGGCATTGGCTCAAGATTGGGCTCAAGAGCTAAAAAAGCAGGGTTTTGATGAGAAGATGATGCAAAGTGTTATTTCTCAAGAAATCCATTCCTTGAAGCAGCGTGCTGAAAATCAAGTGAGAGGGAGCTTGATTTTAGAAGCTATTGCGCGTGAAGAAAAAATCACTGTTTCACCTGAGGAAGTTCAGGTGGAGATCATGCGTCTTGCTAGTTCGATGCAGATGGAATACTCAAAATTAGAAGATTTTTACGCTAAAAATTCAGGACGTAGAGAAGATTTAGAGTTTAAATTGAGGCAGGAGCGGACTCTTTCGTTTCTTTTGGGCCGAGCTAAAATAAGTTGGATTGAGCCAGAAGAAAAGCACTAAGGTTTTAGGTTTTAAATAGGCGGACTGTCTGTCCAGCGAGTTCATAGCCTGCCTTTTGAAGAGATGGAATTGCTTTTGAGAAAATACGGTCTGCGATTAGAAATTGGTCTCCGTAGTTTTCAATATAATAAACAAGCTTAAATGCAACCCAAGATTCTGTTGTTTCTGAAATCAGGACAAACGGAGGTGGGTTTTTTTGGACGCCTGGAACGTCTTGTGCTGAAAGAGATAAAAGTTCTTTCACCTGGGATACAGAAGAGGCGAGGGGGAGTCGATAGATTTGGGTACGAATAATAGGTCGATACTTTGTTGCAAAATTAGAAATTTCTGATTGACCTACCATGCGATTGGGCACAGTGATCGCTTCTTCAGTGAATCCCAGGAGCACTGTTGCTCTCCAGGTAATTTCTGAAACTTGCCCAATCCATTTTTGACCATTACTTTGAACTTCAATCCAGTCTCCAATTTCATAGGGCTTATCGAATTGTAGTGCTACTCCGGCGAAGAGATTACCGAGAGTGTCTTGGAGAGCTAGCCCTAAGACGAGAGAAAAAATAGCAGATGTAGCCAAGATAGGCGTTAATCGGATGTTAAATATTTCAGCACAAATCCATCCCCCTAAGGTAATGGAAAGTAGAAGTGTAAAGAGGTTGACTAAGAGTACGGGAAAGGCAACCTTCATATGGCTTAAATAAAGGTATTCTAAGACTAAGATACGCCACACTTTCACAAAAATGATGGCTCCTGATAGAATAGCACCCAATCCGATATAAGCTAGGATCCGTTCTAAAAGAGTATTTTTGCAATTTAATTGTTGTAAAAGGAAATAAGTTGAGAAAAGAAGACCGCCCACTAAAAAATGGTATGCGAGATTTTTAAATAAGGTTTGTAAAGTTCTTTGCCTTTCTTTAGAGAGTTTTCTCAAAAAGATACGAGAGATCACCCAGGCTCCAAAAAATAAGCCGATCATGAGCAAGAGAGGCTCTATCTGAAGAAATAGCTCTATTTTTTCAATTGGAACCCAGAGAGGGTTCACTTTATTATTCACAAGCACCTTTCGGAAAAGAGAGTAAAGATATTGACTTTAATTATTTGTCTTTAGATTTTTTAACTGCTGCCGATCTCTCCTAAGAGAGGTATCAGACATGGCAAAAGAACGAGTTAAAAAAATAAAAAAATCTTCAGTGAAAACTTTAACAGGGGTTATAGCAAAAAAAAAGAAGCTTAAAACATCCCGTAAAGTTTCTTCTCAAGCTTCGCGGAGACCTATTCGCGCTGCTGCTCCTCTGATGATTACGGAGGTAGTTAGATCTTACCCCAGGCAGAGTCAGTTTAGTCGCCTGAAAGCTTATTACTCTATGGGTTTAATGACATTAGCGCTGGGATTGCTTTTTTGTATTTACGAAGAATTTAATTTTTATTATCAAGCAAGTCTCAATCAAAAAATAGAACATAAAATAGTTTCTTCATCTTCTATGGTGCTTCATGAAGAATTTCAAAAAGTTCAAGAACTAGATCTAGGTGGGAGAATCCAGTTTTGGAGTGCTTTTCTTGAAAAAAATGCGGAAAACCGAGAGGAATTAATACATCTTGTAAAAGGTCGTAAAATTGAAGATAGCGCTCCTCTTGTACCTGCTAAATATAATTGTACCACTTATGTAGAAACAGTTGCATCTCTTGCAAGAAGTGGAAATTCTGATGAATTTCTGAATAATATTCTTATGATTCGGTATCGTGATGCAAAACCTGGATTTGCTCAAAGGAATCATTTTGCTGAGGCTGATTGGATTCCAAATAATATCCGCGCCAAAATTTTGACTGATATTACCGGAAGAGTTGCAGCTTCAGCTGGAATGTCTGCACGGCTAGAAGCGAAGCAAATTAATCGAGCGGGCTGGTTAAATGCTCAAATTCATGACAGGGTCTTAGACCGTCATTTAGCTTCACTTACAAATGAAAGTTGGTCACGTCCTGTAGATGTGCAAATTCCTTACATAGAGCTATCAAAAATAAAGAAAGTATTAGCTCAAATTCCGAACGGGACAATTCTCAATCTTGTTCATAAAAATGATCTTAATCATCCCGTTCTCATTACACATCAAGGGTTCGTTATTCGCGAAGGAAACAAGGTTTTTTTACGCCATGCAACTTTGAGCGGTACTATTCATACTATGGAGCTCACTCATTATCTCAGGGGACTTTTAAGCCATCAAAAAGCTCAGAAAAACTGGCCATTGATTGGCGTAAATCTTAATCAAATCAGTGATTCAGCTTCTACTAATAACCTTCGTAGTGAGGCCATGTAATCTTTCAGTATTTCTGGATCGTCAGATTTGTTCCATTTGAAGTTAGGTACTGAAATTCCTTTTGGATTGATCTGATAAGCAAAAATCTTATGTGGGGGTTTTGCTTGAGGAAGTTTCGAATGAGGATTGGAAGTGGTCGATTGTTCAATAGTTTGCAAAATTTCCTCTTTTCCAGCGGCTTCAGTGATAAGTGTGGAATGGTACCTTACCTCAGCGGTCAGTAAAAGCCTCAGTAAGGCTCGGTTTTTGATTCCAGTTTTTAGAAGTTCTACTTTTGTTGACTTTGGAAGTCGAGTAAATCCAATGCATTCTGTAATTCTCGATTTGGGTTTTCCAAAAGCCTTAGCAATTGCGTCATGACTCGAGTAGGCCTGAGCTTCTAGGAGGGAGACATATCCTTCTCCTTCTTCAATGGGGTGCAAGTCGACTCGGTCCAAATTCTCACGCAGTGCAATTTCATGAGTTGCTTTGTCGTTAGTGGATAAAACGCGTGCAGGAATGCGTTCTAATCCAGCAAGTTTAGCCGCTCGTAAACGTCTTTCTCCGGCAATAACTTTATATCGGTCTCCGTCTTGTATAACTAAGATGGGTTGGAGTACGCCATGTTCTTTAATGGAGTGAGATAAAGCCGTAATTTCTGTGTCATCGAAGTATACGCGTACCTGAAGTTCCGATGGGTCTACTTTTTCGACGGGAACAAAATTAACCAGAAAAGTAGTTAAATTTTTGAGATGAGAGTGAGTCGTTCCGGCAGTTGTCCTTGCTGTAGAATAGAGTTGTTTTAAATATCCGCTTCCTTCTCGCGTTTTTACTTTACTGTTTGGTTGGTCATCTTTTTTAGGCTCTCCTTTTTTAATTTCGTCCATGAGAATTTCCTCTGACTAAATATTAGCTAAATAGTAATTCATGCGTGAGCGCTTTAATATCCTGAGCTGCGATTCCTTTAGAATTGACATCCCAAACAGTTGTTCTGCGTTTGGTCGCTTCATTGAGATCCGCACTTCGGTTCACAACAGCGTGTGTGCAGTGTTGACTAAATTGACTTCGAAGTTCTCCTAACACTTCTTGGCTAATGACTTCCCTGTTGTCGTACATATTGGGAACAATTTTAACTTCTAGATTATGTTTAAACTCTCTTTCCATATCTTCGATGGTTGCCATCACAAGAGACATTCCATGAAAAGACAATGGGTTTGTTGCGCAGACCACATTGACTAATTCAGCAGCAACAAGCATGGATCCATTTAAAATAGAAGCTGCGGGGTTAGTGTCGGATACAATTAAGTCATATTGATCAGCGACTTTAGCGATAGCTTCAGATAAACGGTATTCTCTTCTAGATTTATTGTTTAAAGGAATCTCAATATTACAAAGTCCGAGGTTGGCAGGCACTAAGTCTAAACAAGGGGCTACATTCATGATTGCATCAGATAAGGGAAGATCATTAATTAAAACATCATAAACAGTAGGTCTTTCATGGGCATCTAAGATATCTAGATTTACTGTGAGGTGGCCTTGTCCATCTAAATCGATTGCAAGAACCTTCAGTCCAAGCATCGCCGTTTTCATCACATATTGGGCTGTGAGAGTTGATTTTCCCGTACCACCTTTAACATTGTAGAACATTTGAATTTTATGTTTAGGTTGGAGACTCTGTATTCGCTGGTCGCCATGGCGACCAGAACGAATATTTTGAAAGTACTCTTGCATGTTTTCAAGAGGAATCATTTTTCGATCAGCGCTTCCTAGGCGACGTCTGATTATTTTGAGCGCACCGCTCGTTTCTAGAGACGAAATAAGATTCTTATCAATTTGTGCAATACTAGCAAATTCATTTGGCGTGAAGCAAATATCCCGAAATGAAGCCATTTACCACCTCCATGGATTAAAGAATTTTATGCTGTATTTCATATTGTGCAAGTCATAACTGTGGATATTTAGAAATAGGTATGTTGGTCGCCGCGGCGACCAACTAACTGCTGGCGCTCTGATATCTTTTTAAACCTTTTTTCCATAAAAATGAGTCTAATATTAGGAAAATAATAAGTACTAAAGATATATGAATGTACTCAATAGGTTTTAGTCCCTGGAGAAGTGCACGTGCGGGGACGCTTCCGATAAAGCCGAATGGGAGTGCAGTCAGAATGATATATCGAATCGCCTTTGGATACATGGTGTCTGGTTTAGTAGCAAATGCAAAAAATTGATAATAAAGGCGTGAGATCGCCCAGCTTCTGTCGGTCCAAAATACCCAGACAGAGAAAAAAAAGCGCACGAACAGGGCAGTGATCAATCCAATGAAAAGCCAAAAAATAATTTCTAGCCAGTGAAAGCCACCAGCAAAACCTGCTGAATCAGAAAAACGAATAACAATCGAAAGCCCTAAAATAACGTTAAATACTGCAGTAAGATTAATGGAGCGAGAAAGTGCGAGGAATAAAGGACTAATGGGTTTAGTTAAAAGAATATCGAGTTCTCCGTGATTGACAAGATCAGAGAAATTCCAAAAATTGCGTTGAAAGAAGATAGTAAACAAC
>CAIYTD010000171.1 GCA_903928955.1 Oligoflexia bacterium
AGTTTAGCGCGAGAAGGATGTCTTAACTTCCTCAAAGCTTTTGCCTCAATTTGTCGAATGCGCTCCCGAGTCACAAAAAAATCCTGCCCCACTTCTTCGAGAGTATGATCGGATTTTTCTCCAATTCCAAATCTCATCCGAAGCACTTTTTCTTCACGTGGAGTTAAAGTCGCCAATACTTTTCGAGTCTGTTCGGATAAATTAATATTCATCACAGCATCTGCCGGATTAATAATTTTTTTATCTTCAATAAAATCACCTAAATAAGAATCTTCTTCTTCTCCAATAGGTGTTTCCAGCGAAATAGGTTCTTTGGCAATTTTAAGTACTTTACGCACCTTATCCACAGGAAGTTCCATCTTCACTGCAATCTCTTCCGGAGTGGGTTCGCGTCCGAGCTGTTGCACCAAAAGCCTGGAAGTACGAATGAGTTTATTAATCGTCTCAATCATGTGAACAGGAATTCGAATCGTGCGGGCCTGGTCGGCAATAGCACGGGTAATTGCCTGACGAATCCACCAAGTTGCATAGGTAGAGAACTTATAGCCTCGGCGGTACTCAAACTTATCTACTGCCTTCATGAGCCCAATATTACCTTCTTGAATTAAATCCAAGAATTGAAGTCCTCGATTGGTATATTTTTTGGCAATCGAAACCACTAACCTCAAATTAGCTTCTACGAGCTCACTTTTGGCTTGATCTGCCTTGCGTTCCCCAATCGTCAATGTGTCATGAATCCGACGGAGTTCATCAATAGCCGGACCCGCCTCCTCTTCGAGGCAAGCAATTTTTCTAAAAACTTCCTCTTCATTCAGAATCAGCTGAGCCAATTTCTGCTCACTGACGTCATACTCTTTGCAAAGGGAAGCATGGGTTTCTGAACCCTTGCTAAATTGTTTGGCTATTTCTCGCATCTGCTTGGTATCTTTGACGCCTAAGAAATCATATATTTTGCGCTTCTCATCGAGAAGATCTTTGCCACGAATCCAGTAGCCTTTAATCTTGGACGAAAGATGATTAATCGTTTTGCGGTTGAAAGCAATATCTTGAAATGCTGCTTCTACTAAACGCTCCCTCTTTTTAAATTCCTGATGGAGCTGCTCTTTTGACTTAACAACGGGCTTTTTTACATCCTTAGAGTCACCCGAGTCACCCTTATCGTCTGCTTTTTCTTGATAGCTCAAAAGTGCTTTTACTTTAGAAATTGCGTTGAGAACCTTCTCCAGATACTTTCTCTCATCATCGAGTGAAACTTCTTCATCTACTCCTCGAATGACATCCTTTACTTTTGTGCGGCCTGACTCTAGACGTTCGCCTAAATCAACAATAGCAAGGGTACCTAACTTAGAGGCTAAAAGTGCGCGAAGAATATCTACTTCGCCTTCTTCAATTCTCTTTGCAATCTCGACTTCTCCTTCTCGAGTCAGCAAAGATACACTACCCATTTTTTTCAAATAAAGTTTAACAGGATCAGCACCGCGAGCTAAATCCCCAGCAACAGGTACTTCCTCGCCTGCTTCTTCGGCAACTGGCACTGGGCCAGCACCCAATCCTGACTCTTCGCCCTCTTCTTCGTCATCCGAATCACGAGGGCGTTTTGCAGAGTCTATTACCTCGATTTCATTCTCACCGAGTAAGTTCATGATGTCATCGATGGCCTCAGAAGCAATAATTTCTGGAGGCATGAGCTCATTCACTTCCTCATAAGTGAGGTATCCGCGTTGGACACCCATATCGAGAAGTTTTTTAATCTCTTTGTTCTTGTTTAATGTGTTCCCACTCTCAGATTTTTGAGAGGACAAAGTGGCGTCCTTATTCTTCGTCATAGAGGTTGGTAAATTCCTTCATTTTGCGCTGAACGTCAAGGTATTCTTTCATCCATTGCATCTGCAGGCCTGCATCCTTCTTACCTTCTGCTTCTGCGATGGCCGTTTTGATCCGCTGCGAAAATCGTGCCCAAAGTTTAAAAATGTTCTTAGAAAGTGCTCCGCGAAAGTCTTCCATTGAAAAGGAAAGGCTTTCACCTAAAAGAGTTTCCGTAAGAACCGACCTCACCTGCTGATCCAGTCCTCCTTTATTCCAAAATATCTCAGGGGTTGCCCTGAATTTTTCTAATAATCCTGGCTGCTCCAATAACTCACCTACCCATTCTCGAGCGGGAAGGTAATCCCAGATATCTGCAAGTGCCATTCCCGGAGGCAAATCTTTTTGAGCCTCTGAAAACATTTGCTCAAAAATACTTCCACGTACAATACCAGCCAATAACATCCGCTCGGATGGCGGAATTAATTTAAATTTATCATTTAAAGTGAGAGATTTAGAAAAAGCATTCGGAGAAACTCTCTCTTTACGAGAACGAGAAGAGTAGGGCGATGAGGTTCCAACGGAAGACTTGCCCATCGC
>CAIYTD010000172.1 GCA_903928955.1 Oligoflexia bacterium
CTCTAAAATAAAATAAATAAAAGCCGAATCTTCTTTTTTAACTCGAATTTTCTTTCTCAGAGACTGCTGACACGCAGCTACCATAAAATTTCCTCGTATACTGAACCCATAAACCACTGAAATCGACTAGGGCTTGCTGAAAACTCCAGATCACCTTATCCTAGAGTAAGTGTGAATAATAAAAAAAGTGCATCTCAAAAGCTTCTTATTCTGGGATCTCTATGCATCCTCTGCAGTTGCGCTTCAGAAGGGATCAAACCTACTGACAAAGATACTGACCGAAGTCCCGCTCAAGAGAGCCAAAAAATTTTCACTCTTTTAAATAATCTCAACGACCGACTAGAAACTTTTGACGCTAAACTCAATGGAATCAACGAAAAAATTGATTCAACGCGTCTCACATTAAACCACTTATCAAATACTTCAAGTACTGAACCTACGGCCGTCATTACCCACCCCAGCGAAAACTCAGGCACTCCTACCCAAAACACTCCAGCATCTCATGATCCAGAAGTCAATTTTGTGAACAATAATACTATTCAACAATTTCGAAATGGAATGATGCTTTATGAAGGCCAAAAATACCCAGAATCTGTACTAAGCTTTTCAGAGTTTTTAGAAAAATCACCTGATCATCCATTAGCAGGATCAGCCCAATTTTATATTGGAGAAGCTTACATGAAGCAAAAAGAGTATAAATTGGCCTTAAAAGAGTTTGAAAGAGTACTCACTTCTTACGATCGAAGTGCCCATATTACGGATACTCTGAGTGAAATGGCAACTGCTGAAGAAACCCTTAAAAATGATGGAGCAGCGTATAAATATAGACAACTTCTCACTTCTTACTTTCCACAATCTCCAGCTGCCTCAAACTTAGAAAAACTACCCCCACTCGTAAAAACGCTGACTCCAGAATCTTCTGACACTGTTTCACCTTCTCCTGTACCCACCGAAGTCGAAAAACCGGATTCAAGCGAAAATTCAACATCTGAAATTCCAGAAACCGCACCCATTGAAGCAACTCCCCAGGCGGCTCCCTCAACACTCATGAATAGCGATCCACCGAAACAATGAAATTTATCTTTCTTTTTTTTCTCATTCCATTAATTGGAAGTCCATTCATTCTTCTTCAAACCTTTGGTTCTTCGCTCACTCCTTCGCGATCAACAGAATGGAAAAATCTTCCGCATCAATCCTGGGAGCAGTTTAATATTTTACTTCCTCCTGAGGTTGACCCCCTGGGCTTTGATAGGCGTAATAAACTCAATATTCCACGAGCTTCTGGCTATGATCCAGGAGTTATTCCAGGGACAGAGAAACTCCGCATTTTAGGCTATATTATTGGCTCCCGAAGTGAATCAAAATATCTCATATATACTGACACAGTGTATATTGAGTCAGAAGATGTCCTTCAAATTAATCGCACCTATGCAATTACAGAACAACCTCATCTATTAAAATCTAAAAAATCTGATAGATCAGGATATTCTTATATTATTTCAGGAAAAGTAAAAATATTAGCAATAAAAGACAAACTATATATTGGTACAATTACAAGCGCAAGAGGCTCCATCGCTCGAGGAAGTCTTATTATTTCAGCACCAGAGAAAATTCCTGAATTTACTCCCATTGCAGGTCCAAAGCCTATTCAAGGAACATTGATTTTAGATCATGCTATTTCAACTTATACTACTGCTCAATATAAGGAAGTATTTGTAGATCGGGGAACTGAAGATGGAGTGCAGGCGGGAATGATTTTTAGAGCCTATCAGCATTACGATCTGTCTAATAATAAAAAACTGACTAGTTCAGATTTTATCATCGATGCAGATATTCTTGTCACTCAGGTCACACTTCATTTTTGCTCAGGAATTATCATTAAAAACATTAATACTGTTGAAGATCATTCCTCAGTTATTCTCCTGACAGACATTAGTGACTTAACTTTTAAAAATGGATTTACTGAAAAAGACCTCAAAAATCATTCACTGGAAATTGACCCTCTTGACCAGCTGGACGACAAAAAAAAATTAGGCAATGCGGAGAAAGCCGAACTTAAGCAACTCGAGCATTGGGGAAAAGCACCATCCCTGAATTTAGCGCCCCTTCCCATAATTCCATCTCCTCATTCCATGGCCTCCCCAAGTGGAATGGCATCTCCAGAGTTAACTCCGCTCCCCAATACCATTCCATCTCTTAATTCGACGCCATCACCTTATCCCTCGGCTCTGGAAACGAATCCTCCTCCTTTGCTGTTTGACGAAATACCGGAACAACTGCCCCCACCAGCCCCAGAGGAACACCCTAGTTCTTCTCCTACGCCCAGCTCTTCCTGAATCCGACATTCAGTGATGACGACTCCTTTTGGAGCTCTCAAAAAAAGTACTTGCTCCCTCAGAAGGTATAGTTTGTGAATGACTCCTCAAAGAAATGAAATACCTCATCCATCAACTCAATAGAAAAAGCCACTCTACAAATTTTCAAGAAATTTGGAACGTTCCAAATCCTCCACTACAACTCTTCGCACAAGGAACACTAAAAGGATTAGCACTTCTCCAACAACTTCCAGAAAGAGGATTAGCGATCGTAGGAACTCGGAATCCGCTGCCTATTTCAATTTCATTTGTAGAGAAAAGACTAGCGGAATTATCAGGTTCCAATCTAATCATACTTTCTGGGCTCGCTCGAGGAATCGATAGCGCCGCTCACCGAGGTGCTCTTCAAGCAAAATTACCTACTATTGCTCTATTAGGAACGGGACTAGACTCAAATTATCCTCAAGAAAATAGAAGTCTTCGCGAGCAAATTTTACTCTCAGATGGCCTCCTTGTTTCTGAATTTCCTCCCGGAAAACCTACTTTTGACTTTCACTTTTTACAAAGAAACCGTTTAATAGCAAGCTGGTCAAAAGCAACATGGATCGTAGAAGCAAGCCACCGATCGGGTTCGCTCAATACAGCAAAATGGGCTCGTGATAGAGATCGAGTTTGTTTTACTCTTCCGTGTTTCCCAGGAAATCCAGCATTTGCTGGAAACCAAAGACTACTCGATGAGGACCAAGCACTTCCATTTTGGGGTATCCACAGCCTCGGAGCAGCTTGGATCGAATTTGCAACCTATTGCACAAAAAAAACGGCCCCAAAAAACAAAATCTACTCGATGAATTTAGAATCTAACGCCCTATCCCCCACAGTAGAAGCGCTCGTCCGCCAAGTCAGGGCATTCACCTACCAAAAAGGCGGAGCAGAAATTCAAGAAGTTTTTGACTGGGCCATCTCTCAAGGTTGGGAACCTGAAATATTTTTTACTCTTCTCAAAAAAGCGATCCAGGGGAAAAAAATGATGGATCAGCAAGGTAAAATCTTCAGCTCAATAGAAAACGACTAGATTTTTTAATCAAGGAATAAACACCCAAGTTGCTCCTACACCAGCGTTATCACGAGATCCCCCAATGAGTGCAGTGTTACCATCTGCACTCAAGCTGACAGCCCGGCCTTGAAATACATAATTCACACCATCATTAATATACCCAGTACCCACCAGCTTTGCACCTGGCTGAGTCCAAGTAGTGCCACTACGAGTATACACCCAAGCTGCTCCTATATTGGTATTATCACCAATTCCCCCAATGAGGGCTGTGTTACCATCTGCACTCAAGCTGGCAGCAAAACCTTGATGTACATAGTTCACACCATCATTGATATACCCAGTACCCACCAGCTTTGCACCTTGCTGAGCCCAAGTAGTGCCACTTCGAGTAAATACCCAAGTTGCTCCTATATTAGTGTTATCACTATATCCCCCAATGAGAGCCGTGTTACCATCTGCACTCAAGCTGACAGAATAGCCTTGCTGTACATAGTTCACACCATCATTAATATACCCAGTACCCACCAGCTTTGCACCTTGCTGAGTCCAAGTAGTGCCACTTCGAGTAAATACCCAAGTTGCTCCTATACCAGTGTTATCACCAACTCCCCCAATGACAGCAGTGTTACCATCTGCACTCAAACTGACTCCCCAGCCTTGATGTACATAGTTCACACCATCATTAATATACCCAGTACCCACCAGCTTTGCACCTTGCTGAGTCCAAGTAGTGCCACTTCGAGTA
>CAIYTD010000173.1 GCA_903928955.1 Oligoflexia bacterium
ATCTAAAAAAGCGGAGCTTCGCTAGTGGGAAGCTCCCGATAGGTTGACTTCAGCTTAAAATATGTTAGCCATTAAGGCATATGGCTGAAGAAAAAATTCCCATGACTGTGCTTGGCAAGCGGCTATTAGACGAAGAGTTAAAACACTTGACCCAAGTCGAGCGCCCTAGTGTAGTGAAAGCAATTGAGATTGCTCGAGATCATGGTGATTTATCCGAAAACGCAGATTACTCGGCCGCTAAGGAGCGACAGGGTTTTATTGAAGGCCGGATTCAGGATATAAATGGCAAGCTAGCTCGGGCTCAGGTGATTGATCCTTCTACGATCAAGTCAGATAAAGTTGTCTTTGGGGCTACTGTTGTCTTGGCAGACCAAGAGTCTGGGAAGCAAATGACTTATAAGATTGTGGGTGTGGATGAAGCAGATATTAAGAGCGGAAAAATAGGAATTACTTCTCCTATTGCTCGTGCACTCATTAGTCGAACTCGGGGAGACGAAGTGATTGTTCATGCTCCGAAAGGACAGATTCATTACGACGTCATTCAAGTCTTCTACGAATAGCACTCAAACTCCTATTCAATTTGTGAAAGGGGTCGGTCCCAAGTTAGGCACGGTTTTTAAAAGCCGAAACATAGAGACGGTTCAGGATCTCCTTTATTTTTTTCCTCGCACTTATGAAGATCGCTCTAAAATTTATTCCATTTCTAGGCTATCGGATGGATTGCAAGCAACTCTGAGTGTGGAAGTGCAGAGTCAAAGGCAGATTCCCATTCAAAAATTAGGAAGAACGCTTTTAGAAGTGCGTTGTACAGATGGAACGGGGAGTCTCAGTCTGAAATGGTTCCACGCCCCTCGCGGGATGGAAAAGAAGTTTATTCCGGGTGCTCAAATGGTAGTGACGGGTAAGGTGAAGCTTTATCAGGGAAGACCTGAAATGGTTCATCCTGAAATTACCTGGGGAGTCGATTTGGCTCAAGGTCAATTGGAGGCTCAACCGCATGTGGGGAGGGTGATTCCCGTTTATACTGAAATAGAAGGGGTTTCGACTCTCGTTCTCAGAAAAGTTCTTTGGGAAGCAGTTGAGAAGTTTGGCAATGTTCTCATTGAAGATCTGCCGAATTATTTACTTGAGAGAAGAGGGCTCCTCCCGTTAGCGTCCGCAGTCCATGGGTTACATTTTCCTCCAGAGGGAAAAAGTTTTAATTTAAAGGATTTGGGTGAGTTTAATACTCCCGCCCACCATCGGATGATTTATGGTGAGTTCTTTAAATTTGAATACCTCATGCTACGCCGGAGATTACAGGAAGAGCGGGCAAGCTCTCCTTTTTCAGACGGCATTCGTCATCGGTTTTTAGGGAAGCACGGACAAGATTCATTGAATCGGTGGCTATCCTATCTCCCCTTCCAATTGACAGGCGGTCAATTGCAGGCCCTTCAAGATGTTGTTCATGATTTTTCTGAGCCTCATCCTATGAATCGATTAGTTCAGGGGGATGTGGGTTCAGGGAAAACAGCAGTAGCTTTTTTATCGGCCGCCCGGGTTTTAGAGGAGGGATCTCAGGTTGCACTGATGGCTCCCACTGAAATTTTGGCCGAGCAGCATTTCAAGAGTGCTTTTCAATTATTTCAAGGACGACTCAATGTTGCATTATTAACAGGCAAAACTTCCGCTGCAGAGCGAAAACTTTTGCAGGAGCGTTTGAGTCAAGGCGAACCTTTACTTTTGATTGGAACCCACGCACTGCTCGAAGATCCTGTTTTGTTCTCGCGTCTCGTTTATGTGATTATCGATGAGCAACACCGTTTTGGCGTAGAGCAAAGAAGAACTTTACGCAAAAAAGGAGAAAAACAAGGACCTCGAGGACAAGTCACTTTGCCTCATTCTTTGATTTTAACAGCTACACCTATTCCACGCACTTTAGCTCTGACTGCATTTGGGGATTTAAGTGTTACTTCCATTACGGAGCTCCCTCCTGGGAGGTCCCCTATTCAAACGCGCTTAGTGAGGGAGCCAACTCAAAGGGAGCGTGCTTATGAGCAGATCCGGCAGGAGTTGAAAGCAGGGCGTCAAGCCTATTTTATTTATCCTTTAGTGAATGAGAGTGAAGCGGAAGGTTTTACGCAACTCAAATCGGCAGTAGCTGAGTCGGTTGCGCTTGCCAAAGATGTTTTTCCAGAATTTTCAGTAGGCCTTCTTCATGGAAAAATGGGATCCGAAGAGAAGGCGCAAATGATGAGTCAGTTTCAAAGTGGGCAAATTAAAATCCTAGCGTCTACGACTGTTGTAGAGGTCGGTGTGGATGTTCCTAATGCGACATTGATTGTCATTGAGCACTCAGAACGTTTTGGACTTTCGCAGCTGCATCAACTTCGGGGAAGAGTGGGGCGCGGAAAATTTCAATCTTATTGTTACCTTTTTTCATCAGTGAGGTCACAGCCCGGAGTACAGGGGGCGTCGCATCGCCTGGAAATTTTAGAGAAGACCTATGATGGCTTTAAAATCGCTGAAGCGGACTTAGAGTTACGAGGTCCGGGAGAGTTTCTAGGAACGCGTCAAGCAGGGGGGCTACCTTTTCGAATGGCAGATCTGGTTCGGGATCGTCAGTGGCTTTTTTGGGCTCGGGATGATGCGATGGAAATTCTATCCAAAGATCCCGATTTAAGTAAGTTAGAGCATTCGAGCTTAAAGGAATATTTTGAGCGTGAAGGTGGTCTACAGTTTGATCGTTTGAATACGTCTTGAGAGAGCTAGATAAAGTCGCCGATACTCATTTGCATAAGTATCGGCGATTCAGTTTTAATTTCCGTTGTAAGTTACATTACAAGTTGTTTTTACTTTGAAGCCTAGAAGTCCACGGTGATGGGAGATCGAAAAAGATCTCGTTTCACCTCGGGCAAGCGCGCCTGCGCTGTGGTGGGCGCAATCTACTAATGATTCATGTGAGAATAGATCGATATGAGCTACGTCTATCAGTGCAGCGCTTAAGCAAGGAGGACAGTCTTGATCTGAACTCTGTTGCTGAAACTGTTCTTGATATTGTACTGGAGTTTGTACTGGACATTGTACGGGAGCTTGCTGTTCACACTGTATTTCGCATTGAGCAGAAGATCCTTGGCAAGGAGCGGGTGCTTGGCACTGGCTAGGTGCTTGTTGCTGAGAGGACTGGTCTTGGCAAGATTGATCCTGGGACTGTGAACGGGTTTGTACCTGCCATTGAACTGGATCAAGCTGTGGGCATTGGTCTTGGACTTGGGTGGGTTCTTGTGTTTCTTGAATCTTTCCCTGTCCTTGCCATTGATCAGTTGTTCCGGCGGCAAGTGAGCAGCTCAAAAAATCGCTTGGATCTAGTGGAGAGCCTGTTTGTCCATTTGCTGAAAAATTTAAGAAATAAACTTTACCGTTACTTCTGTCGGCAATGCTTTCGAGTCTTAGTTTTCCAAGTGGAATGGTGCCGCTGAATAGGGAGTGTGTGCCTGCGTGATGTCCGCAGTCAACATGTTCATAGCATTCCACATGAAGTGTTGGAGCTGCAAATGCGAGCGTATTTATGGATAAGCCAATAAGTACTGTTGCAAGATGTTTCATTTTAAATGTCTCCTCGTTGTATTCTCTAGCGTTTAGGGCGGAGACTTACATCTCTTGAATTAACTAAGATATGAAAAGACCCACCATAGTGCATCGTTATACCGGACTTGAGTCGAGTTGACTCGGGTTCGGTATCGCGCCGTTATTAATTGTTTTTTCTCAATGAGTCAATTTATTTTTTAATTTTTTAAGAATTAATCCAGTTAATAATTTAGAAATACCTGTAATTACTGACTTATATTAAACAAATTTAATTTATATACAATAAATCAAATTCTTTTAGGAATGTAATTAGTTGACATAAATGATGCAGTGCATTAATCTAGTTAAGTATGAATAAATTATCTAAACGAGGAAAATTAGTAGGAGAGTTTATCAAGACCAGACGAGGATCAAAAGGCTTGTCCCAGCGATCTTTAGGTCTTTTATTTAGCCCCCCAGTTACAACTCAATTTATTTCGAATATTGAAAGAGGCGTGACCCCTTTGCCGCCGAGTCATATTCCTTTTTTAGCAAAAATACTTTTAGTGGATGAACGAGAAATTGCTGATCTATTAAAAAAAGAATACTCATTTAAGTTAAATGGATCTATTGGAATATCTCAAAGAGATGAACACGAATCAATGGGTGGCCACAAAGGTTATGATTTTATCAAAAAATTATATGATGCATATCATTTAGCCGATCCAAAAACCAAAGTTGCGTTTATTGAAGTGTGTCAAAATCTTTTGAATGTTCCGATTGCGCACAGTACTTTTAAAAAGCTATAGTCGGCAGTAGGATAGTTTCACATGCAAATTCTATTACCCAATAAGCCTCGTCCGCGAGGCGCTCGAAAAAAAAGTATTATTAAACGGGTTCGTTCGGGAGATCATCCTCCAGTAACTCATGGATATATTAGAAGTTTCGATGGTACTAAACTATTTTATAGCGTAGAGGGTAAGGGTAAACCCTTAGTTTTTTGCTATGGATTAGTTTGTTCCAGCTTGCATTGGACTTACCAAATTGACCATTTTCAGGATTCTTATCAAGCCATTTGGCTGGATTACAGAGGGCACCAAAACTCAGAAGTGCCTAAAAATCTCGATAGTATTACATTAGAAAATATGGCTCGAGACCTAGGAACTGTTTTGAATGAGCTCAATATCCAAGATGCCGTGCTTCTAGGTCATAGTATGGGTGTCAATGTGGTATTAGAATTTTACAGGCAACAACCTCAAAAAGTCGCAGCAATGGTTTTGGCTAATGGAACTGCTCAAAGGCCTTTAGAGACGCTTTTTAGTCATAATGCGTTACAGGCAGCCTTTCATCTTTTAAAGAAAATTTATCAAAAGTCGCCTGAACTGGTTTCATTTTTTTGGAGATCACTGAAGGGAAACCCATTGGCTCGGACTTTGGTTTCTTTAGGCGGATTTAACCCTCACTTGACCCCTCAAGCGGATATCGAGCTCTATGTGGATCAGGTTGCAGAGATGGACCCTTCTATTTTAATTCGCTTAATTGAAAATTATGAAACCTACGATGCTACAGCTTGGCTGCATACGGTACAGGTGCCTACTTTAATTCTTGCCGGAGAGAAGGATAAGTTAATTCCTGTGGAGCAGCAGGAGCTGATGAATCAATTGATCCCGGGAAGCCAGTTAGAAGTTATTCGGCATGGAAGTCATTGCCCTCAAATGGATTTACCGGATCTCGTGAATTTCAAGATTGAGAAATTTCTTGAAAAAATTAGTTATGTGTCAAGAGCCAGTCTGACCACGGAAATCTCCAGTCAATCCAATGAGCAATCTCTAGATCCTGATCAAGCAACATTCGCTTAAAAGCTCCCATGCAGAGTTGACCATGGCATCGCCCTTCCCCAACATGGGTAACGGATAAAAGGGCTTCAGGAGATTGAAGCTTTCCCTGTTTGAGTCGTTCCATAATTTGATCTCGAGTGACTTCTAGGCAAGGGCATAAAAACTCATTGTTCAGGGAAGATTCCGG
>CAIYTD010000174.1 GCA_903928955.1 Oligoflexia bacterium
TATTCTCCTTTTCTTCCTCTCACTATGGGTGCAAGTATTGAGATTTTACTACCTTCTGGCGAAGAAAGTATTTGGTCAACAATCTGTTGCGGAGACTGAGAGCGGATCATTTTTCCGCAGCTCCAACAAAATGGCTTTGCAATTCGTGAGTAAAGTAGTCTTAAATAATCATAAATTTCAGTAACTGTCCCAACCGTAGAACGAGGATTATAGCTGGTAGTTCTTTGTTCGATAGAAATAGTAGGACTTAGACCAGAAATCGACTCGATGTCTGGTTTGCTGAGTTGTTCTAGGAATTGCCGCGCATAAGCAGATAGGCTTTCTACATAACGACGCTGGCCTTCTGCGTAAATCGTATCGAATGCTAGTGAAGATTTACCAGACCCAGAGGGGCCAGTGATTACAGTCAGCTTGTCTCTAGGGATAACAACGTCAATACCTTTTAAATTATGGACACGGGCTCCACGGATAACAATTGCTTCGTCATTTTTAGGTGGAATGCGTTTGGTACTCAATGATTTATACCTGCTTGTATATTGATGGGAGGATGCCCGATCTGTTCAGCAGCATCCTTTAGAGTATTTTGAACGATTATTCTAATTTCATTGAGTCTATCTGACGTAGGCGCTTCAAATCGAAGTACTAGTGCAGGTTGAGTATTGGATGCTCGCACCAGGCCCCAGCTGTCGCCAAAGTCTACACGTACACCGTCAATATCAATGATTTTATAGCTTGCTTGGAGGCGTAATTTAGTTTCTTCCACTAGTTTAAATTTTTTGTCTTCATCGCAGTCGACTCGAATCTCAGGGGTAGCTACTGTAATGGGGAGATCAACGAGGAGTCCGGAAAGGGGTACTTCTGTATGACATGCTATTTCGTAGATTCTCAGAGCAGCATAGATTGCATCATCGTAACCAAAATAGCGGTCTGCAAAAAAGATATGGCCAGACATTTCTCCAGCAAGGACAGCTCCTGTTTCCTTCATTTTAGCCTTAATTAGAGAATGGCCTGTTTTCCACATAATCGGTTTGCCGCCCTTAGCGGCGATATCATTGTAGAGTTTATGACTCGATTTGACTTCAGAAATGATTGTGGCACCTGGGATTTGCTTGAGGATGCTTCTTGAAAAAAGTACCATGAGCTCATCGCCGAACAAAATGCGGCCGTGTTCATCAACAAGGCCGATGCGATCAGAATCACCATCAAAGGCGATTCCAAAATCGGCTTTTTCAATACGAACCTTTTTAATTAAATCATTTAAGTTTTCTGGAACGGTGGGATCGGGGTGGTGGTTCGGAAATCTTCCATCTAATTCACAAAAAAGAGGAATGACATCTGCTCCCAGCTTTTTAAAGAGCAGGGGCGCAACAGTACTTGCGGTGCCGTTTCCTGCGTCTAAGACGATTTTTTTTGATCGAAGAGGGCGCGCATTTTTTATTAAATAGTCAATGTATTTTGGGATAATTGAAACGTCTGTGATCTCGCCGAATTGAGTTTGCAAAGGTGGATGAGAGGTTACTTTTTCCATGAGAGCTCTTAGTTCTTGGATTTGGTGCCCGTGGATGGTGTCCTTTCCTACGCATGTTTTAAATCCATTGTATTCTGCAGGGTTATGGGAACCTGTGACCATGATGCCGCCGTCTAGATTGAGATCAAAAATACTAAAATAGGTTAGAGGGGTGGGACATATTCCTAATCTGATTACATTTAGTCCTGCTTGTGTGAGTCCTGAAATGAGTGCAGATGAGTAACTCTCGCTCGTCAGGCGGCAATCTTGACCCACTGAAATTGTAAGTTTTTGACGAGAAGCTACTGGAGTTTGATTTTTAATATAGAGTGCATAGGCTCGGCCTAGGCACTCAGCAAAATAAGGGCTAAGATCTTTGCCAGCC
This sequence comes from Oligoflexia bacterium, assembly GCA_903928955.1. GTDB lineage: Bacteria > Bdellovibrionota > UBA1018 > UBA1018 > UBA1018 > CAIYTD01. Next base: position 1,893 of record CAIYTD010000174.1, read on the forward strand.
ACCCCACGGATATCATATTCGCGAAAAACTGCCGGATTCATTATGGGTTTCATCGTCTTACCTTACGCTCTCTTTGTGCAAATTGAGCAGCTAGTTTAATAGCGGACTTTAGACTAGATGCATTAGCAATATTTTTGCCTACAATATCAAATGCAACTCCGTGGTCGACCGAAGTTCGAATGATCGGCAACCCTAAAGTTATATTGACCGTGTTATGGAAATCAAGCAGCTTTACAGGAATGAGTCCTTGGTCATGATACATACATACTACTGCGTCCCATTGGTTCTCCGGAAGTTGAAGGAGATGCTTTGCAAATAAGGTATCAGCTGGAAGGGGTCCAAAAAGTGTGAATTGACCCTTTGCCTCTTCGGAGAGGGCGTTTAATTCGGGATAGATGATATCTATTTCTTCATTTCCAAAGCGACCTCCTTCCCCTCCATGGGGATTGAGGGCTGTCACGGCGAGCTGGGGCTTTTCGATTCCCCAATATTTTTGAAGCCCTTCAATTGTTTGAAGAATCGCTCGTCTCACTTTCTTGCGTGAAAGTGCGGCTGGTACTTCTTGTAAGCTCATGTGAATCGTTACGAGCGAAACTCGTAAAACTTGATTTGCAAGCATCATGGTGACTTCAGGGGTGCCCGCCGATGTTTGACAGAGATGAGCAAGAAATTCAGTGTGGCCAGGATAATGAAAACCGCCTTTTTGCAGGCGCTCTTTACTAATAGGACCTGTAACCAGAGCGGATGCAGTCCGATTCAGTACTAGCTCAGTTGCCTTTCGTATCGACCACCCTGTTTGAAATCCTTCTAAAAGCAGTCCTTCAGGACATACTTCAGGAGCAGGGTAAAGCCAGACGAAGGGGCGCTGATGTTTTAAATTCTCAGAATAAGAATTGTCTTCGGAAAATTCAATAATAGGAGCGTTCAGTTTTTGAAAGGGTACCTTTGCACCGATGCAAAGTAATTGAATTCCGTTTTTTTCGCAGTAGCCTGATTGAATCGCTTTCCAAGTAATCTCAGGACCAATTCCCGATGGATCACCAGGCGTTAATGCCAGGATGAGTTTATTTTTCATAGTCGATAAAGAATTAGGGTGTTGTTGGCAATTCCTTGATAGAGGGTTCTCCAGCTTGATGAATAAAAGCGGATTGTTTCTGTCTATCTAGCCAAAGATTAATCTGGTGTTGATATTCTTCAGCCGCAAGCCGAGTTCGGATTTCTTCCTTTACTTTGTCTAAATGATCCGTTTCACTAGATTTTATATCGATCAGTTTTAAAATATAGTAACGACCTAAGGATACACCTCCTAATACGGTACTGACTTCTCCTACTTTCAGTTTTTTAACTTGTTCACGAATCGTCGCCGAGATTTGATCTTCAGTTAAAGTCCCTAAATCGCCCCCAGAAGATGCAGAAGAATCATCGCTGATTCTTTTAGCAATTTCTTCAAAGGCCTCCCCTGCCCTAATTTCTCTTAGAGCTTCGCTCGCTCGCTCGCTTGCAGCCGAGATGGTCTTATAGCTAGCTGTAGAAATAGAGATCATTTTTATATGAAATGCGCGAGGTATAGAAGTATTTTTGGCATAATGATTAAAAAAAGAATTTTTTATATCATCATCTGAAATGCTTACCTTGGTTCGGATATCTCGATCTATTAAGTCGCGCTTACTGCTAGAGTTTCGAATCAGTTCAAAATAGTCAGAATATTTAAAACCTTCATGGCCTAATGCTGCTTTAAGAGCAGTACGGTCTAATTGATTGTTGTTTTGAATAGAATTAATTTCCTGTTCGACTTCTGAGTCTGTTTTTGGGAATTGCTGAGAAATGAGAGCCTCGTTAATGAGAAAATTAACAATCTCTTTTTCAGTTGCTGTAGCTCCTTGAGCTGCTATTGAAGTTCCAGAAAAAAGAGGGTCAAGTTGAGCTCTTAGTTTTGTAATGTTTCGAAATTTTTTAACATCTGATAATAAAATAAGGGTCGAATTTACAGAAGCTTCCAGTCGATCTAGAACTACTGAATGATTCGCGCATGCAGGTGCTTCGGTTTTTATCATTGTGAGGAGGGTAATTACGATTTCAAAAGAGAAAAAGAATTTTAACATGAATACTTCTTATACATAATATGCTGCAAATCACTACTCTAAAGATGACTCATTAAGAAAATCCTTTTCTATAGCTTCTAGTCCAAAAAACACATCACGCAGGCTGGTTGTTTGAATTTTTACAATGAATCTTGAGTCTGGAGTCAATTGATATTGGTGAGGATGCGATGTAATGAGTGCAATAGCGCGAAGAGGATCCAGTCGTGTATCTGGACCTGGTGATAGCGAAACTTTCTCTGATCCAACAGTTAGGCTCATAATACCCATTCTTTTTAATACAATTTTAATTCGAATGAGCCAAATCAGGTTTTGAGCTTCCAGAGGGGGATTTCCAAAGCGGTCGCTGAGTTCTCCTTCGAGTTGGTGTAAATCATTCTCATTGTTTGCAGCTGAAAATTGGCGATAAAGAGAAAGTCGTTGATGGATGTTAGGGATATATTCTTCACTTAAAAAAGCTGGAAATGGAATTTTGATCTCAGGTTCCTTTTTTGATCTTTCTGTTAATAGCGGTTTACCTTGAGTTTCTTGAATGGCTTCCTCTAGGAGTTCTGTATATAGGTCAAATCCTACTGCAGCCATATTTCCTGATTGCTGGCATCCTAAGAGTTCTCCCCCTCCTCGTATTTCTAAATCGTGGGAAGCGATATTAAATCCCGATCCTAATTCAACAAAACGTTGAATAACCTCGAGTTTTTTTTTCGCATTTTCGCTGATTATTTTTTCTGAAGGAACGAGTAAATATGCATAGGCTCTCTGTTGACTTCTCCCTACCCTTCCGCGAATTTGGTAAAGTTGCGCAAGTCCGAGGCTGTCGGCTCGATTGATAATAATAGTATTAGCGCTAGGTAGATCAATTCCTGATTCAATAATAGTTGTGCAAACGAGCACATTGGTTTTCTTTTTATAAAAAGAAATCATTGTTTCTTCAAGTTCATTCTCAGGCATTTGGCCGTGCGCCACAGTCACTTGAGCACTTGGTACAATTTCTTGAATTCGGCGAGCTATTTTGTAAATAGAGCGAATCTGATTATGAAGAAAAAATACTTGTCCTCCTCGTGCTAATTCGAACTGAATGGCGCGCTGAATTAATTCTTCATCATATTTAGAAATAAATGTTTTAATAGGTAGACGATTGATGGGTGGGGTATGGATCAGACTAATATCTCTAAGTCCAGATAAGGCCATATGAAGTGTACGTGGAATGGGGGTGGCTGTTAATGTGAGGACACTGGTATTTGTTTTTAGGCTTTTGAGGCGCTCTTTGTGCTCTACGCCAAACCGATGTTCTTCATCTACAATGATTAACCCGAGATCATGAAAATGAACATCTTTTGAAAGGAGTCTATGAGTTCCAATGATAATATCCATCTTTCCTTGAGCAAGGGCGTCTAGAATGGATCGCTGTTCCTTTAAGTTCTTAAATCGAGAGACTGATTCTATCATGAAAGGGTATTCTTTTAGTCTTGTTTTGAAGGATTGCTCGTGTTGCTGGGCTAGAATTGTCGTCGGAACCAATACAGCTACTTGTTTTCCGTCAGAGACCGCTCGAAAGGTAGCTCGAATCGCCACTTCAGTTTTTCCGTATCCGACATCTCCGCATATGAGGCGATCCATAATCCGACCCGATTCCATGTCAGATAAAACGGAGTCAATTGCTTTAAGTTGATCAGGGGTTTCATTAAACGGGAATTGCGCTTCAAATTCTCTAAAAGCAGAATCCCGAGGTGAGAATCTGATTCCTTGCTGAATTTTTCGCTCCGCATAAAGTTGGACAAGATCAAAGGCAAATAATTTTAAAGATTCTTTGACTTTTTCTTTAGTTTTTAGAAATTGATGACTTCCTAGACGATCGAGAGCCGTATCGTCAATGATCCCAGTATATTTTTGGATTACATTTAATCGATAAATGGGTAAATAGAGCTTGTCGTGGTGGGCATATTCTAAAAGTAAAAAGTCACTTGGAGCACCCAACATATCTAAGCGGACCAGTCCTTGATATCTTCCAATTCCATGTTCTAGATGAACTACGGTATCTCCAACAAATAAATCTGAAAGTGTTTGTAGTTGAGACCAGTTTTGAGCTGCTGACGCCCCACTAAAGCTGGATTGCATCTTTTTTTGTTTAAAGGGTTGAGTTCCTAGGAGTTCATATTCAGTCAGAATACTCAGTGCTTCGCTTGGCCATCGAAATCCTTCGGAAATAGATCCAACTTTTAGTGTAATGAAAGTTAAAGTAGGAGGACCTTCGGTTTGGCAAATCAGATTGCGTTCTTCGAGTAAAAATCGAATACGCTCTAGTTGACTTTGAGTTGTAGCTAAAATGAGTATTTTATAATTTTCTTTCAACCAAGTGCGAAGTTGAGCTTCAATAGATACTAGAGAATGGTGAGGTCCATGAATTAAGTTTTTATTGGGCGAGACATCAATGGTAAAATGGAGAGGTGATTCTTTTTCTGGGTCCATATTCTGGAGTTCAAAATCGAAGAAGTCAAAATAAATTTTTGATTTCTTTTGAATGAGAGCATTCATCTCAGAATTCCAAGAAAAAAGTGATTCAACTGGAGGGCAAAGCTGTTCTGATCGTGATGGGTCTTCGAAGAAATTTCTTTGTTCGGAGAAAAATTCTTTCCATTCGAGTTGACATCTGTCCTCGTTCATCCAAATAACAGGCGTATGAATGGGGAGATATTCCCAAAATGTCTCCGGTTTTTCGTATGCAAAGGGCGCCCATGAGTCGCATGAGTCCGGATAGATGCCTTCTCGAATGGTAGATAAAATGGGGTCTCGAATAGCTCGAGGAATACCTAAATGATCTGCTAGATTTTTTAGGCACGCTCTCAGGTAGGTAGATGAGGTTGAGTTTATTAAAACCTCTCGCGCAGGGGGTAATAGAATTTTTTCTAGGGTTCCCGTTCCTTTTTCAGTTTGGGCTCTTTGCGTGATTGGATTAAATTTGCGTATGCGTTCAATTAAATCGCCTAAGATTTCAATTCGATAAGGCATTTCAGAGTGTGGAGGGAAAACATCAATAATTCCTCCTCGGACAGTAAAGTGGCCGGGATCTTCAACGGGATCTACCCTTAAGTAGCCGGCCTCTATGAGGTGGGTGATCAAATTTTCCCGACATGGGATGCTTTCATTTACTTTTAATTGGATGGAGCCAGCGCAGAAGACTCCGTGTGGCATCGTTGTTTGGCTCGATGCAGCAATGGTGGTGGCAATGATGTCAGGTAAAAAATTTTCCATTGTGAGCTCAGCTAAAATGCCTGTACGAGCCCACCGAGTTTTAATAGAAGGGGTAACCGAGCTGTATGGGGAGTGTTCCCATGTGGGAAAGTGCCTGATTTTTATCCGTTCTGAATCCACTGTAGAAGCGATGCACTTCAAATCGGAGCAGAATTCCATAGCGCGGTCGTCATTTGGGCAGATAATGACAAGAGGTTTCATTTTTTTCGGTAGTATTTGAAAATAACGAGATACTAAGAGTGCTTGAACTGGGGTTGAAGCTCCCTTGATATGGATTGGGTCTATTATTTTTGACAGTGAGTGTAAAATGGAATCAATACGAGAACTAGGCATGAACGAAAATCTACTCATCTTGACATGAATTTTCAACTTCAGTAACCTTTTCGCTATCTTCGGAGATAGATATTAAATGATTAGCAGCTGGGAATCCTATTACATAGTTTTTTTGTCCGCTTTACTTTCGCTAGGTATCCCTGCGGGCTTGGCGGTGATTTCGTATGTTTTTTTCCCTCGATCCTCCTGGAAAAGGGGCAAACTTCACAGAGGTCATGAAAGCAAGCAAAATCGAATGACCATGGGTCAACGAATAAATGTTCGATTTTTTCTTGCGGCAAATGCAGCCCTTATTTTAATTACATTGGCACTCATGCTGCTGCCCTGCGCAACTACTCTTCAATCAGAAAATCGTGAAGGCGTGGTAAAAGGATTAATTTCCATTATCACCCTAGCGGGGTTTGCCGCACTTGGGTTACTTTACTCAGTAAGGAAGGGAGATATGGGCTGGCTGAGTTCATTTCAATCAAGCATCAACAAAGAAAAGAGAAAAGACTAGTTCATGGTAGAATCATTTTATTTATCAACAATTGGTAAGGTTCTAAAGTGGGCTCAGTCTCGCTCGCTTTGGTATATCTCAACAGGTACTGGCTGTTGTGCTGATGAAGTTTTAGATGCAATGGGGTGCCGTTATGATTTGGAGCGGTTTGGGTGCTTGCCTCAAGTAGATCCAAGACAATCTGATTTACTCATTGTTTGTGGAATGGTGTCATATAAAGCAGCCCCCCATTTAAAAAGGCTCTATGATGAAATGCTCAGTCCAAAATATGTATTAGCCGTGGGGGCCTGTGCAAATTGCGGAGGCCCGTTTTCGCCAGAGTTTAGTTATTCAGTTGTGCCGGGTGTGGATCAGGTTATTCCAGTGGATGTTTATGTTCCTGGTTGCCCTCCTCGCCCTGAAGCTATTATGAATGGATTAATTGCCTTACAGGAAAAAATTTGTGGACAAGAATGCTCTCGTTTCGAGATTGAATAAAATAATACCAGGTGGAGTTTTAGAAACTAGAAGATTTGGACGATCGGAGAATACTTCCATTTGGATAGAGGCTCAAGCAGTTCAAAAAATAGCTATGGCTCTTAAAATGGATACAGAAATGAAATTGGATTGGCTTGAAAATTTGTCTGTAGTTGAATTTGAAAAAGTCTTTATTGTAACATATTTTCTTCGTTCTCTCATTACACGACATTCTTTGGTCATTCGAGCCTCTGCAGTTCCTGTTTCTCCGGGTTCTGAATTTCTTTTCCCATCTGTTCGAAATATTTGGCCTATGGGTTTACCAATGGAGGAAGAAGCAGAAGAAATGTTTGGGATTGTATTCAGCTTAAATAATGAAACTCAATTTCAGGTAAAAGTAAATCGATTGCCAGAAAATTGGAAAGGATTTCCTCTGAGAAAGGATTATGTTTTTCCTTCTCAATTTGAAGATATTACTCATTCTCGTTCTTTTAATAAATCGAATCAAAAGAAATCATCACTATGACTATTATTTCAAGTGAGCCTGTTCGGGCTGATCTTACTTTATGGGAAATAGGTCCTTATCATAGTTCTTTGCCAGCTCCGATGCGACTGAAATTGAGGCTAGATGGTGAAATTATAGCTCAATGTGAAGTGGAAACTGGATATTTGCATCGTGGACTGGAAAAAGCTTGTGAACTTCATCCTTGGCGAGCTGCTATTGCTTATATGGATCATCTGGATCCTGAAGTTGCAATTTTTGGAGAATTAGTGCTCTGTTTAGCAGTTGAAGAAATAGGTGAAATTATCGTTCCTCCACGAGCCCAGAGGATTCGGATTATATTGGCAGAGTTAAGTAGAATATCAGCGCATTTAGTATTTATGGTTCGAATGGCAAAAGCAGTAGGTTCTGAAACAATTGTACATTATCTATTAAGAGACAGAGAACGAATTTTGGATCTTTTTGAACTTGTAGCAGGAGCTCGATTTTCTTTAAATTTTTTGAGATTTGGCGGTGTCAGTGCAGATATTACAGATGGATTTATAGAACGAGTTTTAGATGTTTGTGATTTGATTCGCATAAGAATAAAAGAATATAATGATATTTTTACATTTAATTATGGATTTTTAAAGAGATCCTCCTTTGTTGGGAAAATTGATCCTATTTTAGTGAAATCGTCCGGTATGACTGGCCCAAACGCTCGGGCTTCAGGCATTTCCTTTGATGTGCGAAAAGATATGCCTTATATCGGATATGATCAGTTTGACTTTGAAATCCCTCTTGGACGGGGAGAAGGAGGGATTGTTGGAGATGCGCATGATCGATTTTTGCTGCGATTGAGAGAAATTACTCAGAGCATGGAGTTACTTAAGCAAGTTTCAGATCATGTTCCTATTGGCGAATTTCAGAACGAAAAAATTGATAAAGAATATATCGTTCCACCTGGTGAGGCCTATGCGAGAATTGAAAGTTCTAGAGGGCTTTTAGGTTGTCATGTTGTATCTGATGGTTCACCTTGTCCCAGTCGGATTCAATTGAGAACGCCGTCTGTTGCAAATCTTTTGGCAATTCCTCAATTTGTGTCTGGTATTCGAATTGAAGATTTACCTGTAGTTCTAGCAAGTTTAGATTTAGGTATCGCAGAGGCAGATCGATGATGAGCGAACAAAATAGTTGGATCATTGCTTGGTGCAATTCTATTAGTTTTTTGTCTGAAATACCTGGATGGGCGCATGCACTTTTAGCACTCATTTCTACTTATTGTTTAGTAATTGTGCCTAGCGGCGCGCTCATGGTTTATTTAGATCGTAAAATCAGCGCTGATCTTCAGGCAAGAGTAGGGCCTAACCGAGCTGGACCAGCAGGAATATTGCAGCCTCTGGCAGATTTACTCAAACTATTGCAAAAAGAAGCAACAAAGGAATCGAGCTGGAGACAAAATGTGTGGCTCAGTGTTCACACGATGGCATTGTATTCTACTCTTGCTGTTATGCCACTGGGTTCGATGGCGCTTCTTGTGGATACCGAGATGAGTGCTTTTATCCCTTTTTGGTCAGCTCTGGTGCTAGCTTTAGGTACAATGCTTTTAGGTTTAAGTCAGGACTCAGTACCTGGTTGGTTTGGAGGAATTCGAGTTGCCGCTCAGACCCTTGCAGGATCATTTCCAGCGTTGATAGCGCTCCTTTGTGTGGGAGTGCGAGCAGGAAATTTCAGGTGGAGTATTCTGGCAAATTGTCAGGATTTTTCTCCGTGGTCGTGGACTTTTCTGTCTAATCCATTTCAATTTATTGCTTTTATTGTTTTTGTAATGAGTGGCCTCGTTTTATTGGCAATTCCTCCTTTAGATGGGGGTGTTTCAATGTCCGACATTCATGGAGGAGTCTCTTCTCATTTGTTTGGCAGACGTTTGAGTCTTTTTCGTTTTGGCCGATTTTTTGGATTTTTCTTTTGGTCTATTATTGCAGTGGTTCTATTTTTAGGAGCATGGAAATTACCACTACAAGTTTCAGAGGGTTTAAGGGCTCAGGAAGCATTTCGATTTTTGGCTACGATTGAATTGATTTGGCTTTTAGCAAAGACTTTTTTTCTTATGCTTTTTATTACTTGGGTGGCCCGTGTTAATCCTAGAAGTCGGGTAGATCAAATTACAGATTTTGCTTGGAAAGTATTAAGCCCTTTTTCATTAGCAGCTCTAGTGGGAGCAAGTATTTGTGCGGGATGGAAAGCTTTTTTATGAGAATTTCAGTATTTTCAAATATCGCTTCTTATATTCGATCTGTTTTTCGGGGTGCTTGGTCTATTGCAGAATCTTGTACGACGGCTTTTCCCTATATTCTTCGATGGGGAGAACTTCGAAAAGAGATAACAGAAGGCTATCCTGATCCGGTTTCGTCAAAAACAGCAGATGATTTGCCTCCGCGCAGCAGGGGCTTATTGTTTAATGATATCGATCGATGCACTGGCTGTAAAGAATGTGAAAAAATTTGCCCAGCTCAATGTATTCGAGTGGAAGAAGAGCCAGGTGCAAACAATTCAAAAATATGGGTTTCAGTTTATGATGTCGATTTTTCTCGTTGCATTTTTTGTGGACTTTGTGTGGAAGTCTGTCAGCCTGCTTCATTAGTTCATACTCGGCAGTATGAGGGGGCAGCGTATCATCTGACAGATTTGATTGCTAGCTTTGGAAGAGGTCAAATTACTGCAGAGCAAAGAGCTTCTTGGGCTGCTTTGAGGCAAATGAGCGAAAGCGATGAGGTTACTTTATGATTGGCTGGGTATTTGCTGGAATTACACTTTCAGCTGTCATCATGGCTACCTTTGAAAAGCAAATTCGAAGAGCCATTTTAGCGCTTTGGGTTGCAGGAATTGGCGTAGGTGCTATCTATTTAACGGTAGGAGCTGAATTTCTTGCTATTATTCAATGGATTGTTTCCACTCTGATAGCTATTTCATTTATTTTTTTTTCAGTGATGTTTGGCGAATACAATGCACCTGTTCAAAAAAATCAAATGGGCAATTATTTATTAACCGGATTGTCGCTTCTTTTAGGTGCAGGCTTCGCAACTGTTATTTGGATCGGAGCAAAGGGGCTATCTGAGATCTCATTTGTATTAAGTCAGGAAGGCGCAGATTTAGCTTCAATTGGCCGAGTACTTACTCAAGATCATTTACTTTCACTTGAGGTTCTTGCCCTTACTTTATTTTTAGTTTTGGTAGGGGGAGGCGTTGTTGCTCGGTATGAAGGGGAAGAGTCATCATGATGATGCTTATTGCCGGACTCATAGGCGGCTTAGGATTAGTTTGTATGATTTCACGCCAAACTATGCTGGGGCTTCTGATGGGAGTCCATTTTTTGATTTTGGGGTCTGCTATGATTTTTGTGCTTGCAGGGATGTCAACTGGGCTCCGTGTGCAAGGATATATTTTTGCTTTTTTTATTACCTTAGGAGGGGTTACTCAGTTAGTAGTAGGATACTCTTTGGCAATTCGGCTGTTTTTTTTAAAAAAAAGAACAAGTAGTCATGAAATGCAGGCGTTGAAGCAATGACGAATCAAATAGAACATTCACCTACTCTACTCGTTTTGTGTACGTTTATTTTACTCTTTTCTGGATTAGCTGTTTTTATATGGGGAAAAAAGCTTCCAGGTAAAGGAGTCTGGTTGGTGGGGGCAGGCCTTCTTGTATTATTGGCAGGATTTGGATTGGACGAAGGCCTTTTTTTAAAAGAAACTTTTAGAGTTAAGGTTTGGATGGTGGGATGGATTTGGCCAAGGCAGGAAGTAGGTGCACTTACTGTTGGTGTCATGCAGGATTTAGTCGGCTATGCAATGGGTACGCTTGCTGCTTTAGTTTCTAGTACACTCTTATTCCATCAATTTTTTCTTTCTAGGGAATCCTGTCCTGAAAAAATTTATGCATCTTTAGCGATTTCTACAGCCGGAGTGAGTTTAGCCTGGAATTCTCTGACACCTTGGCTTTCTTTTAGCGGGATTGCTCTCACGCTATTGGGAGGTATTATATCATTTGGAACTCGCAGTGAGTCTAATTTAGAAGCAAATAATGTAGCAAGGTTTGCTTGGGAGCGAGCATCAGGATTTCTTTTAGCTTTTTTTGGTGCATGTATTTTGACTACTTCTCGTTCTGCACTTTTACTGAGTCATGATGCAAATTGGATAATCCAAGGCGAGCATTTAAGCTCGACTTGGGTAGGTTCTATACTATTGGTAATAGGATTATTTATTCAGACTCAGCCGTTTCCATTATTGAGTGGAATTGTGAGCAAATCAGAAGTTTATGCTCCTATACGAGTCCTTTTAACTCAGGCTTTCCCTGCTTGGGGCGCTTTTTCTTTACTGATTCGATTACAGCCTCAATTTTTGAGTTTGGGGTTATTTCCAGCCTTTGGATGGGTAGCACTCGGCACTTGTCTTTTAGCTATTTTATCGGGTTTATTTCAAAACCAATGGCGATCCGCTTTAGGGGCTTGGCTTACTGCGGGATTTTCATTGTCGATTACTTTTTTAGCGTTTAGTAGTCGTTTAAGTGCGCTTGGGATGTTGCTCGGGAGTAGTTTGGGAGCATTGTGCATTGCCGCTGCTGGAAATGCTCTTGAAGAGGTTTGTACCCAGTCTTTACCTCATCAAAAAAGAGCAACAGGGCTGAAAATTGCTTCTTTTTTAGGAGCATGTGCAGGAACGGGAGTTTTTGGTTTTGTATCAGCTGCAGGAGGTATTCATTGGATTATTCAAACACTTCAACTTCCTAGCCTCATTCCGCCATTTTTAATCGTTTTTTTTCTATTCGTACTTTTGGGTTGGAGACTTTCATGGAGAGTGATTCGATTACAAAATGTATCTCAAGCTTCCTGGTTATCTATCTTTCCCATATTTATATGGGTGTTTCTTTCTCTTGGAATTCTTTGGACTGGCACTGCTACGGGGGATGTCCTTTTGGGAAATCCTGATCGTCTTTTTAGTTCTCTTTTTAGTTTATTTTTCGACAATCAAGCTGAGTTTTCGAATCCAGATGAATACGTTACTGCGTCTAGTTTGTATTGGGGCATTTTATTATTAGCTTTTCTTTCTGCTTATTGGACTTCTGGAAGAAAAGAGGATCTTCTCATTCGTATTGCCGGTGTGTTTCCTCGTGCTACTGGATTTTTGGCTTCAGGATATGGGGTAGATCAGATGGCATTTCAGATGATGAGTGGGGTCAGTTGGTTGGGGCGATCAGCAGAGGGATTAATTGATATTAAAATATGGACTCAATGGATTCCTCGTGGCCTTTATAGAGGGATTACATCCATCTCTCAGGTGCTTGCAGAGATAGATGTTCAAATTTCATCTAGTTTAGAGGGTGCTTTGAAAAGATTAATTGAAATTCCAGCTAAAATTTTGCAGCTTATTCAGACTGGCGATCTTCGATGGTATTTAGTGTTTGCATTGAGTTCGGGATTTGCGCTGTTATTGCATTATTTGAGAACATAGAGGTACAAGTGTGAATAATCACTTAATTAGTTACATGGTGTTTTTGCCTTTTTTTGGAGCGCTTTTACAGGCATTTGTTTCTATGACTCGAAGCAGGTGGATTGCTTTAGCTGCTAGTTTGGCGGCGAGCGCTTGCGCAATAGTATTAGTGGTATCTATGCAAATCCAAACTTCTGATTTTCAACAAATGGAATCTCTTCCTTGGGTGGGCTCTTATGCCATTAGTTATGATATGGCGATTGATGGTTTAAATGTTTTGATGGTGTTGCTTGTGGCCATTCTCTTTCCAGTGCTCATCGCTTCAGAGTGGAATCAAAAAGTGGGAGTTCGAGGAATGCATGGTTTATTTCTAGTGCTACAGACATCTCTTTTTGGGGTTGTGTGTGCACAAGATTTATTTCTTCAGTTTTTTTTCTGGGGATTAAGTGCGTTGCCGTTTTATTTTTTGGTTGGAATTTGGGGTGGAGAAGGGCGCGAAAAAGCAGCTTTCCGGTCTATAGTAGCTGCCTCATTAGGTGACGCGCTTATTTTTTCTGCACTTGTTCTTGTTTATTATTCGGTTGATCCTCATAGTTTTTCATTGAAGGAGTTAGCAGGGGGGCGCCTGGCTGGTAAAATGTTTGATTTTTTAGGGTATGAACTTCCTGTTTCTGGAGTAGCATTTATTTTGATGAGTGCTGGTTTGTCTTTAAGAGCTCCGATTTGGCCTTTTCATGGCTGGTTTACTGAAGTTGCGCAAGAAGCTCCGTCGTCCGTTTTTGTCGCGCTTTGTGCTGGAAGTGTCCCTGTTGCATTGTATATTTTTGTTCGGGTTTGTTATCTTTTATTTCCAGAAACCTTGAGCATAGCAGGAAAAATTATTGTTGCTGTTGGGGCTACAAATTTGGTCATGGGTGGAGTTTGTGCAGTCGCACAGAAGGGATTGAGGCGTCTTTTAGCTTTTATCTGTTTAAGTGAAGTTGGCTTTGTATTGACGGGTATAGGGTCTCTGAACTCTGTTGGAGTAGTAGGTGCGGTTTATCAACAGCTTATTTTTGGATTAGGATTGGCGGGTTTTGGTCTTTTCTCCGGTGTCATTTCTGAAAGAACGGGTAGCACAGTTTTTTTGGCAGAAGACGGAGAGCGCACTTTTGGAGGTATTGCAACTCGAGCTCCATGGATTTCAGTTGTAGCGGGAGTTGTAGTGGCTTCTTTATTAGGTTTTCCTGGTTTTGGAGGATTTGTGGGGCACGCACTCGTTATTATAGGGAGTTATTCCATTCATCCATTTACTGTTGTGGTGTCAGGAGGCGCCCTCCTTTTGGCTTCTTATTATCTTTTTGCTATGTATCGTTCTGTGTTTTTAGGGAAGCCAGGAGTGGGATCTCATCCGTTTGAAGATCTGACTTTTAGGGAGCAAGCCTACATGTTTCCTGTAGTTTTGAGTTTACTCTTTTTTGGGCTCTACCCTAAGCCTTTGATTGAATTGATTAGGCCTGCTGTTCTTACTGTTTTATCAGCAGTTAAATAGGAGACCTATGAGAGATTTTTTTTTACTCATGCCGGAAATTTTATTAGCAACGACGTTAGCTTTTGTTGTTGCAAGCGAAATTACATACTTTGGTGAACAAGTTCGGCTTATTACAGCGACTTCCGTTTTAGGTCTTGCTGGAGCTTTTGTTCAGACTATTATTTCTTATAAATATGGACCAACGCAGATTTTTGGGGGTGTACTTTCGATTGACGGGTTCTCTTTATTTTTTAAGCTTCTCTTTATTTTGCTGGCTTTATTTTCAATTGCTTCTATGTCTCATACAAAGGTCATTCGGGTAGAAAACCGGATAGAATTTTGTGCACTTATTTTAGCCGGGACCCTCTCTATGTGTTTAGTTGCTTCTGCAACGGATGTTCTGTTAGCTTTTTTATCCCTTTTATTTTTAAATGTAATTTCTTATTTTCTTTCTGCGTATGGAAAACATTCAGTTCTTTCTACTGAAGCCGCTATCAAATATTTAGCATTTGGAACGGTATCTATAACACTTCTCCTCTATTCGTTTTCTATTCTCTTTGCATTAACGAAGTCATTGAATATTTATGAGATGCATAAGGGGCTCATTTCTAATCCCCTTTCTCCTAATGTCATGTTGATTGCTTTTATGTTGAGCTTCTTGGGGCTGAGCTTTCAATTAGGAGCATTTCCAATGTATTTGATAGTGCCGGATGTACTAGAGGGATCTCCCACGCCGATTTCGGCATTTCTTTCGCTGGGTACTCGAGCTGCCGGCTTTGCATTTGTGATACGCTTTTTGATTGTTGTGTTTGCTCAGCCTTCTTTAAATGCGGGTCAGTGGCAGGTACTAGGTCAAGTAGATTGGACTGAAATTATTTCAGTTATTGCGGGTCTTACTATGTTGATAGGTTCGCTCCTTGCCTTTCGCCAAACTGCTGCAAAAAGGCTTGTCGGGTACCTTGTGATTGCTCAAACAGGCTTTTTATTGATTGGTTTACTCGTTTTGGATGAAGTAGGCATCGCTGCTATACTTTATAATCTTGTTATTGAGCTTTTTGCCTTGATGGGTAGTTTTTTTATTTTATCAGTTTTTATGGATGAGCTAAAATCAGACCAGCTAGCAGATCTGAAAGGAATGCTAAAAAGATCTGTACCTGAGTGTATTTGTCTTGTTTTATTTTTACTTTCTTTAGTGGGAAGTCCTCCTATGCCAGGATTTATTGGAAAGTTTACTCTCATTGGGGTTGCTATTCGTCATCAGAGGATGGCTTTAGCGGCGGTTGGAGTATTTTCTATGGTGATTTCCACTGTTGCTGTTGCTCGTTTGGCGTTTCAGTTGATGGGTGATTTTCAAAAGTCAACTCAACCTCCCCTATCATCTAATATCTTAAGAAAGGTATTCTTGGCGGCTCTGGTTATTCCGATGGCTTTAGTCGGAATATTTGCTGATTGGGTGTTTCATTGGGCTGGGCAGTCATTAGGCTTTATTTTCTGGTAGCACCTAGATCCGCGTAGAGCTATAAAAAGTAATATGAGCTATATCCCTATCTTAATTCTCATGCTGGTGGCGCTCACCGTGGGTGGCGCTATATTGTTGTTAACAACTCTATTAGGATCAGGTATTCCAAATAAACGAAAGAATACGCCTTTTGAGTGCGGTGTTCCATCCTATGGGTCTGCCCATCATCGGTTTTCTGTTCGATTTTACTTGGTTGCTATTCTGTTTCTCTTATTCGATGTTGAAGGAATTTTTTTCTTTCCATGGGCGGTAGTATATAAAAAATATCTTTCTATTAATTCCTTTATTTTAATTGAGATGGTTTTTTATATAGCAATACTTTTAGTTGGATACACCTATGTATTAAAAAAGGGCGCTCTTGAGTGGGAATGAAAAAGCCGTCGCTATTGGAATAGATCGCGCAACGAAGGAGTTAGTTTATGGGTAAAGATGGATCTTTAGGTTATTTGACTACAAGATTAGATGATTTTGTGAATTGGGGAAGAAAAAATGCTCTCTGGCCGCTTCCATTTGGGACCAGCTGCTGCGGAATTGAAATGATGGCATCGCTCTGTTCTGATTATGATATGTCTCGATTCGGAGCGGAAGTTGTTCGATTTTCTCCCAGGCAGAGTGATTTATTAATTGTTGCTGGAATTATCAATTTGAAGATGGCCCCCGTACTGAAGGTTGTTTATGATCAAATGCGTGATCCAAAGTTCGTTATGTCTTTTGGTGCTTGCGCATCTTCTGGAGGTATCTTCAATGTCTATAGCGTGCTACAAGGAATTGATACTTTGATTCCGGTGGATGTTTACGTACCTGGATGTCCCCCTGCGCCTGAGGGCCTCATACATGCGCTCATGAGATTACAAGATTTAGTGGCAAAAGGAGAGACTCATTCTCAGAAAAAGTTAGCAGCTTTTAAACAAAAAGACGCTTAGTCTTAGAGGAATAGAAAATGGATGTTAGGCAACCCATTGCAACAAATGGTGGTGATTGGCTTACTAAATTTGGTGAACTTTGGAAAAAACAGCTGACCCAAATTAATGAAAGTTTTGGTAGTTCTGTTCAAGAAGTGAGAATGCCGCCAGAATATCCTACTGATGTGCCTATTATTTACGTTCAAAAAGAATCTATTATTGACGTATTGAAGTTTTTGAAAGAACAGCCTGGTTTTGAATATGGCTTTTTAGCAGATATTACAGCGACTGACGAAGAGATTGATCCACGGTTTGAAGTCGTTTATAATTTATTTTCACATCAACATAAATGTCGAATCCGTTTAAAAGTGAGAGTGAGTGAAGGCGAAGAAGTTCCTACTGCAACGTCTATATGGCTAGGTGCTAACTGGGCAGAGCGTGAAGTTTTCGATATGTATGGTGTAAAATTCAAAGGTCATCCTGATCTGCGAAGGATTTTGATGGATAGTCGTTGGGTAGGGCATCCTTTGCGAAAGGATTATCCTTTGAGGGGATATCAGCTTTTTACCGATTCTGAACCTGTAGATCCCACACTTTTGGAGTAGAAAGAAAATATGAAAGAAAGAAAGGATAGAGTCGCTCAGATGCACCTACCGGCAGGTTATCAGATGGAGCATGATCCTGATGATCTCTGGGGGGATGCGCGTGTCATTGTGAATATCGGCCCTACTCATCCAGCTATGCATGGGGCTTTGAGAATGGTGGCAAAGCTTAATGGAGAGACAATAGAAAAGTCCTATTGTGAGTTTGGATTTACTCATCGTGCTAAGGAAAAATTGGGGGAGAATCGCACTTTTCATAATTTTATCGTGTATACAGATCGGTTAAATTATTGTTCTGCGCTGATTAATAATGTTACCTATGTAAGAGCAGTTGAAAAGTTAATGGGAGTCGAAGTTCCGGATCGTTGTATTTGGATTAGAATGATCTGTTGTGAGTTGGCAAGAATTACAGACCACCTTATTTGTGTTGGGATTAATGCGGTTGATCTGGGAGCATTTTCTTTTTTTCTATATGGATTTCATCAGAGAGAAGAAGCTTATACTTTAATAGAA
Source organism: Oligoflexia bacterium (assembly GCA_903928955.1). Lineage (GTDB taxonomy): Bacteria > Bdellovibrionota > UBA1018 > UBA1018 > UBA1018 > CAIYTD01. The sequence continues at coordinate 19,543 of CAIYTD010000174.1, forward strand.
AAGCTTTGTGGAGCTAGACTGACTACCTCTTACCCTCGAGTAGGGGGTTTGATGGCAGATGCTCCAGAAGGTTTTGAAAAAGAGTTGAAAGCATGGGTATTAAAAACAAGAGAAGTCATAGATGAAATGGATGAGCTTTTGACAAATAATAAAATTTGGCTCAAGCGAACCGTAGGGATCAGTGTTTTTGATAAAGAAAAATGCCTCCAATATAGTTATACCGGTCCAAATGCTCGAGCAGCTGGTATTGATATTGATCTTCGTCGTGATCAACCCTGTATGTTTTATAAAGACGTAGAGTTTGATGTGCCTATTTCACAGAATGGGGATGTTTACGATCGCTATATGATTCGAATAGCTGAAATGAGGCAGTCATTAAATATTTTGAGTCAATGCGCGGATAGAATTAAAAAAGGCTCCATTTGGACTGAAGATAAAAGAGTTCGGATACCTGATAAAGATATTGTTCATAATACTATGGAAGGGATGATTTATCATTTTAAATTTTTTATGACGGGTTTTGACGTGCCTGAAGGTGAAGCTTATACTCAGTTTGAAGCGGCTAATGGAGAATTGGGTTTTTATATTGTGAGCAAAGGCTCACCCCGTGCACATCGAATGAGAATTCGAGGACCTTCGGTATGGCATTATCAAGGCTTAACCCCGATGGTCGAAGGGGAAAAAATTGCAGATATGGTAGCTGGACTCGGAAGTATTAACGTGATTGCTGGCGAATTAGATAGATGATCTTCTCGAGTCAAGAGGCGTGTTAAAAATGGGAACAAAAATTCTTTCAAAAAAGTTTTATAACGAAATGATTCAGCTAGAGCCAAGGTATCCAACGAAAGTCGCGCTTTTATTGCCAGCTCTTCATGCTGCTCAAGATGAATTTGGCTGGTTATCTCCCGAAGTGATGGAGGAGATTGGATCCTATATTGGCATTCATCCTGCACAAGTGCGTGAGGTAGCCTCATTTTATACAATGTATAATCTTAGGCCAGTAGGGAAATATCATTTAAAGATTTGCACCAATGTTGCTTGCTGTCTCAGGGGCGCAGATGAGCTCGTTTCACATTGTGAAAAAAAGCTGGGAATTCAGTGTGGAGAAACGACAAAGGATAAAAAATTTACGATCATGGAAGAAGAATGTTTAGGGGCTTGTGGTACAGCCCCAGCTATGATGTTGAATAATGATTATTATGAAAATTTAGATGTTGTTCAGTTAGACGAACTATTAGAAAATTTGGAGTAACCTCATGCTGGATGAATTTGAAACTTTATTTATACAGCATTTTAACGATAATGCTCGCTCTCTCGCTTATTATTTGGAGAAAATGCAAGGATATACGGCTTCAAAAAAGGCATTGGCAATGCCGCAAGATGAAGTAATTTCCGAAGTAAAGAAATCTAACTTGAGAGGTCGTGGAGGGGCCGGGTTTCCTACTGGAATGAAATGGGGATTTATTCCAAAGAACTCTACCAAACCCAAGTATTTAGTATGTAACGCAGATGAATCGGAGCCAGGAACGTTTAAAGATCGCGATATTATGAGATACACTCCCCATCTTTTAATTGATGGTATGGTGATAGGCGCGCATGCCATAGGTGCAAATACGGGTTATATTTATATTCGCGGCGAGTATACTCGCGAGGCTAAACTTCTTCAGGTGGCAATTGATGAGGCTTATTCCAAAGGATATTTGGGAAAAAATATTCAAGGTTCAAAATTTGATTTTGATTTGACAGTTCATCGTGGCGCTGGCGCATATATCTGCGGAGAAGAGACTGGACTTCTGAATTCGCTCGAAGGAAAAAGAGGTGAGCCAAGAGTGAAGCCTCCTTTTCCGGCTCAATCAGGAGCTTTCGGTGGTCCTACAATTGTAAATAATGTCGAGACGCTGGCTGGTATTCCCTATATTATTAATCGTGGTGGCGAATGGTTTTCGAAATTAGGTAAAATTGAAAAGTCTGGTGGCACCCGTCTTTTTTGTGTTTCTGGTCATGTCAAAAAACCTGGAGTTTATGAGCTTCCAGCAGGAAGTGTCACTCTTAGGCAGCTTGTTTATGGTACTTGCGGTGGAATTCTAGGCGATAAAAAGCTGAAAGCAGTTATTCCAGGCGGGTCTTCCGCTCCTGTTTTGACTGCAGATGAAATTGACGTGATAGTAGACATTGAACCACTCATGAAAATTGGGACCATGTTAGGATCTGCGGGAATTATTGTGGTGAGTGAAGACTATTGCATTGTTAAATTAATTAGAAGAATTACCCGGTTTTATGAGCATGAATCATGCGGTCAATGTACCCCTTGCCGTGAAGGTTGCAGATGGATGGAAGATATCTTAGATCGAATTGAACGTGGTAAGGGCCGTGAACAAGATTTGGCTCTACTCCTTGAAGTTGCTGATAATATGAGTGGTAAGACCCTTTGTGCATTAGGCGATGCTGCTGCTGGGCCTGTTATCAGTTTTGTTAAAAAATTTCGAGCTGATTTTGAAGCTCATATTCGAGGTGCAAAATGTCCAAATGTATAATTGACGGGCGCGAGGTTGAATTTACGCCAGGACAGAATCTGATTGAAGTAGCAAAAAAAGCTGGCATTGATATTCCTTTTTTTTGTTACCACCCTGGCCTCTCTGTTGTCGCGCAATGCCGCATGTGTGCAGTTGAGATTGAGAAAATGCCAAAACTACAAACTGCATGCTCAACTGTTGCTGCTGAGGGTATGGTTGTAAAAACAAAGTCGCCTAGAACAGCTCAAAATCAAAAAGCAGTCATGGAATTTTTATTAATCAACCATCCTTTAGACTGTCCGATTTGTGATAAATCAGGTGAATGTGACCTTCAAGATAATTCGTATCGTCATGGGGATCTTTATTCTCGTTATACTGAAGAACGTCGTACTTATTTAGATCTAGATATGGGGCCAGTGATTCAGAAAAATATGAATCGATGTATTCACTGTACCCGTTGTATTCGTTTTGGAGACGAAATTGCTGGTATACGGGAGATGGTCGCTTTGCAGCGTGGAAACAATACTCAAATTTCAACCGTTGATGGACGGGCGCTTGAAACGGACTATGCTGGAAACTACGCTGATATTTGTCCAACGGGCTCTTTGACAGTTAAAGATTTTCGATTTAAAAAGCGTGTTTGGTTTCTGAAAAAGACATCTACCGTCTGTGAAGGATGCTCACGTGGATGCAATATGGAGATTCATCAAGATGCAAATGTCATTTATCGATGCATTCCCCGAGAGAACATGCAGATTAATAAATATTGGCTATGCGACGAAGGTCGGTTTAATTTTCAATATGTAAATGATGAGAATCGAGTTGTCGCTCCTATGGTCAATCATTCTGTGAGTGATTGGGGACTTTCCATTGACCAGGCTAAAAAAGTTTTGATGGGGAAAAAAATTGCAGTCTTAGTAGGTTCTGATCTAACTCAAGAGGAAGGATCTCACTTGCTAGAGTTTTTGCCAAAGCATTTTCCAGGTTCCCCCATTTTTCATTTCGGAACTCCGGGCCTCAATACCGCAGAAAAAGATGGAGACGCTGATAGGATTTTAAAGAGAAAAAGTAAAACAAGTAATTTGCATGGCCTTGAAAAATTGGGATTTCAAGGATTTGATAAAATGCCAAAAGAAATAAATGCGGTTTTAGTGATTCGTGGTGGCCGAGCAATATTGCCAGATTTAAAAGGGTTAGTAGCTGTAGGTTTGGGTGTATTTATGGCTCCTCAAGTTGAAGAATTTTCTGTTATTCTCCCTGGAACTTCTTTTGCTGAGAAAGACGGTACAATTGTGAATTACGAAGGGCAAGCACAACGTATTCGTCGCGCAATTTTACCTCCAGGTCAATGTAAAGGGCTTTCTGAGGTTTTAATGATGTGGGTAAATAGTAAGTCTTCATCTGGAGCCGCTTGATTTATGGAAACATTTGATTGGATTGCTACTGGCGCAAAAATAGCTTTTTTGGTCGTCATACTTTTGCAGGTTGTCCCTATTATGTCATGGGTCGAGCGTCGGGGGTCCGCCTTGATGCAGAATCGCTTGGGTCCAAATCGCCTTGGACCCCTTGGATTATTTCAGGCTATCGCTGATGCAATTAAGTTTATTTGGAAAGAAGACTCTATTCCTTCACATGTCATTCCCTTCTATTATTTTATTGCTCCATTAGTTTCATTCGTTCCTTCTTTTATCACTTTTGCTGTGATCCCGTTTGCGAGTTCGATTTCTATAGACGGTCACGTTGTTCATTTTCAAGTGGCTGATTTGAATGTTGGACTTCTCTACGTTTTCTCAGTTGCTTCCTTGGGTGTCTACGGCATTATCATGGCTGGATGGGCTTCTAACAGTAAATATACGATGTTAGGCGCCTTGCGAAGTGCCTCTCAAATGATTAGTTACGAACTCTCCATGGGCTTATCTGTTGTTGGAATTATTATGTGTTTTTCTAGTGTGAAACTAGGAGATATCGCGCGACAACAGGGGGAACTTCTTACGCATTTAGGGCCTTTTGTTATTCCTTCTTCTTTTCATATTCCAAAGTGGGGAATCTTTGTTCAGCCTTTAGGATTTCTTATTTTTTTAATCTCAGTTTTTGCTGAGACCAATCGTTTGCCCTTTGATTTGCCAGAAGGGGAATCCGAAATTGTCGCGGGTTATCATTTGGAATATGGCTCTATGAAGTTTGCTATGTTTATGATGGCTGAATACTTAAATATGACAACTGCTTCCGGGCTTTTGGCTACTTTATTTTTTGGAGGATGGCAATTACTACCGGGAATGGGATTTCTCCTGCACGGATTTCAAAATATTTTCAATCTCAGTAGCATGGCTTGTGAATGGACCCGAATATTTTTTGAGATAGCGTCATTTGGGATTAAGGTAGTTTTTTTCATGTGGTTTTTTGTTTGGGTTCGATGGACACTCCCCCGCTTTCGTTATGATCAGTTAATGGATCTCGGGTGGAAAGTGATGTTGCCTTTGTCTCTGGCGAATATTGGAGTGACTGCGGCATTTGCTTACTATGGGTGGATTTAAATTATGCTGATAGAAAAGAAAAAAGGAATACTACAAGAGCTCTATCTTGTTGAGATTATAAAAGGTCTCTGGATTACGATGAGAAATATGCTTTTTAGTCGTAAAGTGACGATTCAGTTTCCAGAGGAAAGACGGGAATATTCGGAGCGATTTCGTGGAGCGCACTATATTAAGGCAACGAATGGTGTCGAGAATTGTACAGCCTGTATGCTTTGTCCTACAGTATGTCCTGCTGAATGCATTCATATAGAGGCTGGAGAGCGGCCTGACAAAGAGAAGTATCCTGTAAAATTTGAAATTGATGTTCTTCGATGTTGTTTTTGTGGAATGTGCGAAGAGGCTTGCCCTAAGGACGCAATCAAGTTGAGTAACATTTATGAAATGAGCACAACTTATCGTGAAGTTTACGACAAATCCTTCTTATTGGATCAAAGAGGAGGTAAGTAATGGAAATTTCGCCAATTATTTTTTATTTTTTTGCAGGTTTAGCGATTGCTTGTTCTATGTTAGTCATTCTGAAGAAGAATCCAGTTTCTAGCGCTTTTAGCTTAGTGATGGTTTTCTTTTCCTTTGCTGGTATCTATGCAATATTGGATGCACATCTCATTGCTGCTCTTCAAGTCTTTGTTTATGCAGGAGCTGTCATGGTGCTTTTTATTTTTGTTATCATGTTGCTTAATGCTGATGTTCCTTCTTTTGATCTGGGGCGTTCTCATCTTTTGCTGCGAATTTTTTCCGGAGTTAGCGCTCATAATGTAATCAATGGCTGTATTATAATCAGGAAAATCTGAAATATTAATCATACAAGATCGGAAGAGCA
>CAIYTD010000175.1 GCA_903928955.1 Oligoflexia bacterium
AGATATTCAATCAGCTTTAGAACTTAAAGCTGGAGAAACCATGTTGGGTGAAATTATAGAACGGTACTCGAATGGTAATTATAAAATTAGAGTAATGAAGCGAGTCCACTATAAAAGAGGTATAGCTAGATTGGTGAGTGCTATTGGAATTGTTAAACCCACTGATATTAATGAGGAGACAGATGCGATTAATTCTAGTAAAATCTACGAGTATCGAGTCGAAGTTTCGCATTAATTTTTTGGAGACTGTAGCTAAATCTTTATTTTTTTTAGCAGTTATTTGTTTCGTCTCCACTCCTTCTGAGGCTTCTCGATTAAAAGATATTGCTACAGTAAAGGGAGTAAGAGAGAATATTTTAATTGGATACGGAATTGTGGTAGGTTTAAAAGGCACGGGTGACTCTAGTACTGATATTACGGGCCAATCTTTATCGCGGCTATTTTCAAAGCTAGGACTTGATATTCAGAATAATGTAAACGTAAAATCAAAGAATGCTGCCGCTGTAATCGTGACCGCTAAGTTACCTCCTTTTGCAAGAGTGGGTAGTTCCCTTGATGTTACGGTAAGTTCTATAGGAGATGCTGGAAGTTTGGAAGGTGGAGTATTATTGGTGACTCCATTGAGGGCAGGAGATCAAAGTGTCTATGCAGTAGCACAAGGGCCTGTAAGTATTGGAAGTATTGCCGATGGTTCAACTAAGAATTTTCCGACTGTGGGTAGAGTTGTTTCTGGGGCAACCATTGAAAAGGACTTAGATGGAAATTTTTCTGCCAAAAAAAACTTTAGATTGGCATTGCATCATCCAGATTTTACGACTGCTGCTCGTGTGAGTTCTGTTATTAATGGAGAGTTAGGGGGGAAGTTTGCTAGTGCTCGAGATAGTGGAACAATTGATATTGTCGTGCCATTTCATTATGAGGGTAATTCTGTTGAGCTCTTGGCATTGTTAGAGAATATTAATGTTAATGTAGATTCGAGAGCGAAAGTAGTTTTGAACGAACGTACAGGAACGGTAGTAATGGGAGAGCATATTCATATTGCTCCGGTTGCACTTGCTCAAGGTGATTTGGCGATTGAAGTTAAGGGCGATTCAAAAAAGATTAAACTTGAGCATTTTGCTGAAATTAGATCAGGAGCTACAGTTTCCGATTTAGTGAGAGCGTTAAATACCCTAGGTGTTCAGCCAAAGGATTTAACTGCAATTTTTCAAACTCTTAAAAGTGTTGGAGCGCTCGAAGCAGATTTGGAGATGATGTAAGGTGAACAGTTTGCAATGGAAGTGGCTCAAGGGTCCAAGCGTCATGGAGGATGCGCAAGACAGTATAATCCAGGAAACAAGACAGGAACAACAGCCTGCTAGGATGGTAGGTTTATTTCTTCTTGATTCAGTCAGATTCGGCATGGAAGCCGATGATTCGGACCTTGAGAGATTTCTGTTACAGGGGGGGGAGAGATGACGAAAATAGTAGGTGTTAATACGTCTCTTTCCCCTGCTTCTAGTCTAAGTGACCGGATGAGTTGGGGTGAAAATGCATTGTCAGCTCCATTGAGCTCTCAGCGAATGGTACCCATTGTGAATCGGGATCAAGTTAATCCAGAGATTCTTAGAGCAGCTGAAGGCATGGAAACTATGTTTTTGGATTATATGATGAAAGTAATGAGACAAACAGTTCCAAAGAATGATATGGATTTAGAGTCTCCGGCTACAGAGATTTATCGAAGCATGATGGATGCTGAATATGCCGAAAAAGCAGCTCATCATGGGGGAATTGGTTTAGCTGATCAGATCATTGCTTATCTCAGTACACAAGGTTATCATTTGCAAGAGGGGCATGAAGCCCCAAAGAAGGAGAAACCATGAGGGTAAATCATCCAGGAACCAGTTCTCTACCAGGGAATGAGGCTTCCTCTGTAAAACAAAGTGGCCGCCCAGTTCCTGCATCTGAGACTAAACGGGCTGAAAGAAGTTCGGTGCCTGATGTTGAAAAGAAAATGAGCCCAGGTGCGAATGCTGAGATTTCTCAAAAGAGCAGGGAGTTGGCTCTCGCTAAAAACGTTGCTACTGAAACTCCAGATATTAGAGAAGATAAGGTGGCTGATCTGAAGAAGAAGATTTCTGAAGGTTCTTATCGAGTGGATTCAGAAGCGATCGCAGATCGCCTTGTAGATGATCATTTGAAGACCCCCGGTATCGGTTAGTATGGAGTAGAATGATTTGAGTTTTCGAGAAAGATTCGAGGAAATTCAAATTTTAAAAAATAAGATGTGAGTAGCCTGGAGCAATCAGGAGGATTGCGACATGGAAAAACAATTAGTAAGTCTTTATCAAAATCTTCAAAAGCTAGCTGGTTTACATCGACAACTTTTGGATGTCGTTCGGTTGGAACGGCAATTCATTATTCAAGCTCATTTGAATGAAATTCACAATGTTACAAATATGAAACAAGCACTTGTAGAGTCTGTTTATCAAGTTGAGTCTGAGCGTTTAAAATTGACTAGCGAATTGGCAATTTATTGGAAAAAACCTTTTTATGATTTGACGTTGTCTAATATTATTATTCATATTCAGGGAGTTGATCCTAAAGGAGCGGATCAGTTTCGCAGTACCTATAATTTGTTGACTATACTGATTCAGAGAATTACTGAACAGAATCAAGATAACCGTCTATTAATTGAAAAATCTTTAGAACACGTTCATGAAATGAAAAAAAATATTCTGGGTGAAGCGTGTCAAAAGTCAAGTCCTTATACTCACCAAGGACAACGGACCACAAATCAGGCAGTTTCTCGTATTATTTCTCAGGAGGCATAAGAGAATAGATGGGTATTCCAAATATACTAAATACTGGGAAATCAGGTTTGTTAGCTTCAAAACTAGCAATTGCAACTACTGGGCATAATATTACAAATGCAAGTACTGAGGGCTATTCTCGTCAAAGAGTACAAACAACTACTGCCCCTCCTCAAGGAGGGGGATTTGGCCATAATGTTGTAGGAACTGGAACTCAAGTTCTTCGGGTTGAAAGGATAAATGATGAATATATTGATAAGCAAATCCGAACCTCACAGCGAGATCTTTCTCATTTTGAAGAAAAAGACCTTTCTCTTAGACAAATAGAAAATGTTTTCAATGAGATGGATGGAGATGGGCTAAATCGATTGGTATCAAAGTTTTTTAATGAATTTAGAATACTTTCAGATGAGCCAGAAAGTGATGCAGTTCGGCAGGCAGTCCGGGAAGCCAGTCAATCTATGGTGAATGATTTTCATCGTTTGAGGTCCGAAGTAGTGGATATTGGTGGCCATATAGATGCTCGTATTGAAGGCTATACTGCTGAAGTAAATACTCTAGTTACTGAAATCACAAACTTGAATGAAAAAATAAGGATAATAGAGCCTACTGGTGGGTCTCCAAATGATCTTTTAGATAAACGAGATTTAGCTCTCAAGAAATTATCTACTTTCCTAGATACTACTTCGCACTATGATAAGCAGAGAAATGTTTGTGTTGATCTTCGGGGGGGTGGTCCTTTGATCTCGGGTTCCAGTCATGACGTCCTTACATTGGATCGTACGCCTGCTGATGAAGATGGAAAATTAGATGGATCGTATGACGTACAGTCAGGAGGAAAAATCTCTGGGCCTCTTACTCATCATATTAAGGGTGGCAAGTTGGGCGCGCTCATTGAAGTAAGGGATAAGACTGTTACTACGATATTGAATAGGTTGGATGATATGGCATTTGCGATTACTGAGTCAGTAAATGGTATTCACATGCAAGGCGTTACTCTTGAAGGGTTGACGAATATTGCGTATTTTAAGCCTTTACTTAGTAAATCTAATGCTGCTGAATTAATGTCTTTGTCGACCGAAGTGAAAAATAATATAAATAATATTACAACTGGCTTACTTCCTAACTCTCCGGGTGACAATAGGATAGCAATTGGGATATCGCAAATTCAAAATAAAAAAATTATGAACGAGGGTCATTCAACAATCGATGAATTTTATAACTCTATTGTCAGTGATGTTGGGGTAGCAACAGCGAAAAATAAGTTTTCAATGAATCAGGAGAAAGATATTGTAACTCAGTTGAATAAAATAAGAGATCAAATTTCAGGAGTTTCAATTGATGAAGAAACAACTGATCTCCTTCAGTTTCAACATGCATTTGACGCGTCAGCAAAAATAATTCAGATTGCAGATGATTTACTGAAGACAGTTCTTTCATTGAAAAGGGATTGAAGGGTTTTATAAATGAGGGTAACTGAGAATACAAATTATGATGTTGTAAGAGAAAGTATCCGACGAGGTCGAGAAAAAATGCAGGAATTGCAGTATCAATCGACCACCCTTAAAAAATTGAATCAGCCTTCTGATGATCCTGTGGGAGCAGCTAAAGTTTTAGAAATGAGAACAGATAAATTGAATAATGATCAATATCAAGTAAATGCTAAGATTGCCGAAGCATTTCTCAATAATACGGACCACGCTATTTTTGAACTCTCTGAGATTGTTTTACGTGCTAAGGAAATTGCCATCAATCAATCCAGCGCTGCAAGCTCAAGTGAGGAGACGCGGCTAGGTGTCTCTGAAGAGGTGATTCAATTATTTAAGCAAGCAGTTGCTATTGGGAACTGTAGAGTTGGAGATCGGTATCTGTTTGGTGGTTATAAGACTCAGAAGCCTCCAGTAGGTCCTGAGGGATCTTTTTTAGGTGATGACGGTCAGATGATGTTAGAAATTGCAAATGATGTTTTCTTGTCGATGAATGTTCCTGGGAGCGATGTTTTTAACACCTCGCCTCCACGCGGTGGGATCGATGGGGCAAGCGCCTACAGGGGGTCTGAGGCCCGTGATGACGGAGAGTTAGATGCGCTACCTGAAAATGTTAATCTTTTTGAAGAGCTTCAGCATTTTAGAATTGCTTTATTGACGGGTGATTTAGAGGGCGTCCGCAGTACATTGGAGCGTTTTGATCAAATTTACAGTAAATTAATCGCGACTCGAGCAAAAATTGGTTCCAGGATGCAAGGTCTTCAGTCAACAAGTCAAGCCATAGAGCGTCATAATATCACGAATGCAATGCTGAGTTCTTCACTGGAGGATGCTGATATGGCACAAGTAGTCAGTGATTTAGGGAAAGAAGAGACGGTGTTTAGAAGCTCTCTTGCCAGTTCAAAAAGGCTTATTCAACCTACTCTACTGGACTTTTTAAAGTAAAATAACATGCAAAAACCATCACTCAGAGAGAAAGAAGTTGCAAGTAGCGGGGCGTTAGTCTAAACGTTCTTTCGGTAATGGAATACTTGCCTTATGTAAAGATGGAGATCTTATGTTAGTATTGACCCGGAAGCTGGGGGAAAGCATTGCCATTGATGACCATATCAAGGTTGTTGTGGTACAAATAAAAGGAAAACAAGTTCGCTTGGGTATTCAAGCTCCCAAGGAAACAAAGATTCATCGTGAAGAAGTTTATGCAGCGATTCAAGAACAAAATAGAGAAGCTGTAAAGGCTCCGCTTGCGATGGCTCATGTGTCAAAAATATTAAAAGGGTAGATATTAAGAATACCTTTAACTTAACCACGAGGTTGAGCGTGATCATAAAAACAGGACGTTTTGGACAGATCACTGTCGGGGACGATGAAATCATTCTAATTCCGCAAGGCATTTTAGGCTTTCCTGAATATAGAAAATTTTGTTTAGTCGACCCTAGTGATGAGACTCTCATTTTATGGCTTCAGTCTTTAGAACAACCAGATATTGTTTTTCCAGTTCTTGAGCCTAAGCTTTTTAAGCCGGAATATTCAGCTAGGCTGTCAGCAGCCGAATTGCGTGAGCTTAAGCTGGAAAATATTAATCAATCAGCGGTTTTTGTAATACTTACTATTCCAGAAGATGCAACAAAAATGACCACTAATCTTAAGGCTCCAATAGTCATTAATTTAAAAGAGCAAATTGCTAAGCAAGTGGTACTTCAAGAAAATGAGTATAGCATTAAGCATGAAATGTTTAAGGAGCTACGGGCGCATTTAATTACTATTTATTCTCAAAAAAAGGTATCTCAGTTTCAGGATAATATAAGTCGAGTTGGCCCGATTTCTATTAAAAATATTCCACCTACTTTGACGGTAAGGAATCTACAAGCTTAGATTTTGATAAAATGTTTTTTAGCTATTCAGTTTTAATGCGTGCTTTTTTCGCCATTCTTAAGTACGCGAGTGCTTCCCGATTATTTGGTTTAATCGTGATTACATTTTCCCATTCGAGTTCCGCATCCAAAATGTTCCCTTGACTATAGTGGAGTAGTCCTAATTGAATTCTTGCTGGAATATATTCGGCGTGTTCTCTTTTGAGTTGTTGAAGCTCTTGCATTGCGCGGGTTAAAAAACCTTTTTTTGCATATGATTTCGCTCTACGTATTCGGATATCTAAAGTTGATGGATCCAGGCGTGCAGCTTTTCCATATTCTTCAATGGCTTCATCATATCTGCGGTATCGAAAATAGAGATCAGCAAGTTCCATATGCTTAACGGAGAATTTTCGGTCAATAGCGGGGTCGCCAATGGCTTGTTTATGAGTTACAGATTGATTGGCCTGTTCGAAAATTTTTTTTGCATCATCATACTTTCCAATGTCATTAAAAAGTACAGAAAGGCAGATAGCTGCATCTGTATGTCTGGGATCTATAGTTAAAGCTTTTTTAAGATTTTCAACAGTGAGGCTAATTTGACCTTGGAAATAGTACATGACTCCTAAAAGATAGTGAGCATCGGGGTTTTCGGGTTCGTCGTGTATTTTTTTCCGAATAATAGGCTCAGCAATCGAGAATTGTCTTCTAGAGAGGAGGTCTTGAATCTGTCGGTCGGTTGAATGATTTTCCGTATTAATGCTGGCCATTTTTTGGGCTGTCTTTCTGGCTGTCAATTTCTATTATTTTTTCTTGTGCAATTTTAGCAGCCTGAGTTTCAGGATATAGTTCGATTATTTTTTTATATCTAGGCTTAGAGGAGCTGTAAAAATCTCTTTTGAAATAAAAATTAGCAATGTAAAGTTCCTTATCTGCCAAAAGAATGCGAATATTTACGATATCTTTTTGAGATTCTAATGCTGCTGGATCATTGGGGTATTTCCGAGTGAAATCTTCATATGCAGCTAGGGCTTTTTTTGCGGTTGTAAGATCCCTTGCGATGTCAGTAGGTGTATCATTATAGTACGATTTTGCTGCCCTAAAAGAAGCATAGGCAGTTTTTTCATGCTTTGGATGGAGATCGCGAAAAGCTTCATAGGAAGTAGCAGCTTCTGTAAATGATTCCTGAAGAAAGTATATGTCAGCAATTTTAAGTTGGGAGTCTATAGCTACTTTTGAATAAGGAAATTTATTTTTTATGTTTCTCAGTTTTTCAATGGCTATTTGAAAATGGTCACTTTTGATATCTTCCTCAGCATCTTTGTAGAGTGAAACTGGGTCGTTTTCATTTACTGGAGCACTAGAGCAGTTTATGA
>CAIYTD010000176.1 GCA_903928955.1 Oligoflexia bacterium
ACACGCGAAATCTTTGATATTCTTACCCAGTGGTTAGGAAAAAAATCTAAAAACAAGGAGCCAGGATGACTAGTACAGCCCAAAAATCACCCGACTGCGCTCTCTTTACCGAAAATCTAACAATTCAATTTGGAGGATTAAAAGCAGTCTCTGAACTGAATTTAAATGTCCCTCAAGGAATGATTTTTGGGTTAATCGGCCCCAATGGAGCAGGCAAGACCACTGCGTTTAATTTACTCACAGGAGTTTATAAACCTACTGCTGGAACGATAAAGGCTTTCGCTCATAACTTAGCGGATGCAAAACCTTATGAAATTACTAAATTAGGTGTTGCTCGCACATTTCAGAACATTCGCCTTTTTAAAGATTTAACTGTTTTGGATAATCTCATGATTGCAATGGACAATAATCCCAAGCAAAATTATTTTGGAATTCTCTCTAACTTAGTGAGAAGTTTTGGAGTCACCGCCAGAGAAGTTCAGCAGGAAAAAGACTGCATCGACTTATTAAAAATATTTAAGCTCGATACCAGAAAAAGTGTTTTAGCAAAAAATTTACCTTACGGTGATCAGCGCCGACTGGAAATTGCTCGCGCGATGGCAACAGGGGCAAAACTTCTTTTATTAGATGAACCCGCAGCCGGAATGAATTCATCTGAAACCACATCGCTCATGAATAATATTCGACTCATTCGAGACCAATTTCAAATGACTATTGTGCTGATTGAGCATGACATGAAATTGGTGATGGGGATTTGTGAAAAAATTGCAGTTCTGGACTATGGAACTAAAATTGCGGAGGGTACTCCTGCTCAAATTCAAAAAAATCCTCGTGTCATTGAAGCTTACTTAGGAAAGGCTGCAGTACATGCTTAAATTTCAAGGAGTATCGGTTCACTATGGAGCTATTCAAGCGATTCATGCGATCTCCTTTGAAGTCCATCAAGGTGAAATAGTCACTCTCATTGGTGCAAATGGAGCAGGAAAAACAACTACATTGCGCGCTATTTCAGGACTTGTAAAAACTTCGTCTGGCCAAATCCTTTATCAGGACCAAAAAATTTCCAATCTGGCTCCTCATTTAATCGTTCGAAAGAAAATTTCGCATGCACCAGAAGGAAGAGGAATTTTTCTCAATCTTACCGTAATGGAAAATCTGGATTTAGGAGCTTGGACTGCTCCGAACTCCAAAACGTTTGATGCCGACTTAGCCCATGCTTTTGAGCTTTTTCCCAGACTTGCCGAACGACGCAATCAGAATGCAGGAACATTATCAGGTGGAGAACAGCAAATGCTCGCGATTGCTCGAGCACTCATGGCTCATCCGGATCTCCTCTTACTAGATGAGCCCAGTTTAGGATTAGCTCCACAAATCATTGAGAAAATTTTTGAAATTATTCAGAAAATTAATAAAAAAGGGATGACCGTTCTTCTCGTCGAGCAAAATGCTTTGCAAGCGCTTCAAATTGCTCATAAGGGAATTGTCTTAGAAACAGGTAAAGTAGCTCTTCAGGGACTGGCGCAGTCATTATTGACATCGGATGAAGTGCGTAAGGCCTATTTAGGTGAGTAATATGCGAAATACTCTGTTCAGTATCTTTTTTTTTATGTGTCTCGGCGTTCCTTTTTCCGCTCAAGCGGATACTGAAAATTTAGATGATTTTCAAATTCCTCTCTTTCAGCGCAAAAAGCCCCAATGGGGCGTAGAAATAACTACGACACTCAATGCTTTTGGGACTCATGCCCTGACCCCGAGTCAAGGAAGCACTCCTGCCTATGGTTTAACCTTTCATCTGGAATACCAACCTGCGATTCTCCAAAGCTATGGGGTTCTCAGCCTGGGGCCTTCCTTTGCTCTGTACCCCATTTCAGGAGGTATCACCCCTTCTCTCTTTTCTCTTTTGTCCGTAGGCGGGAGAGTACTCTACCAAGCCCGATACTGGAGAGAGCAACCGATTGTTCCTATGCTAGGCTATGCAGTGGAATACTTAAATTTTCATTTCAACTCTGGAATTCAAGGCAGTACTCTTCTGAAAGGACCTGTTTTAGGGCTTTGGATGCTTCTGAACGTTTTAGAAAGCACTGCGGCTGCACAAATGTATATGAGTACAGGAATTTCTCGAAGCTATCTTGTTTTAGAGTGGCGAAATTTGCACGGGGAGTCCCCTGATCTTGCAATCATTGATGGTGGATCTTATTATCTGGGTCTCCGATTCGAATTTTAAACAATCCTCTTGACTCTACTAGCGCATCAGTTTACTTCATGCTTTCTACAATTGAAATGCGGGCGTGGTGGAATTGGTAGACACGTACGTTTGAGGGGCGTATACCGAAAGGTGTGAAGGTTCAAGTCCTTTCGTCCGCACCAAAGAAAAACATTTAAGAAATTTTAATCATTTTACTTGTTCCCAGGTACTGCTGGTATTCAATTTCTTTTTTCTCTGTCAGAACAGTAATTTTCTTTACAATATCAGCAATTCTCCAAAGGGAAGAAGTGAGTTTTTCTCCCATCACTTGATCTACAAAAAGCGGCTCATTCAAGCATCCTAAAGCAATGGCTAGTGGATTATTAATTTGGTGATTATAAGTAATGACCATCGCATCTAATGCAGCCATCTCTTTCAAGCGAGACATCTCTTGAGAAAGCTCAGCTAGTTTGAGATGGGTTGAAATTCTTGACACTGCAACGTCAAAATGAACAGGCTTTGCGATGTAATCATTGGCACCTGTTTGAAGGCAACTGACTACGTCAGACGCATCCGCTTTGGATGTTACCATGATAATGGGAAGCTCAATTGCATTAAATTTTTCGCGTATTTTCGTCAAAACCTGTGTCCCAATTGTTCCAGGCATCATGATATCCATGAGAACTAAATCAACCCGTTGCTGACTTAAAATTTGGAGACATTGATCTCCACTGCTTGCTTCTACGACATCCAGATCACTTTTTTTTGTCAGCGCGCCATGGAGAAGCTTACGATCAAATTCACTATCATCCACAATAAGAATTATTTTTTTGGACATTCAAGCTTCCTTCCATTCATAAAAAATTTGAGATCCTCAAATAGTCTTGTTAATTCAGGGCTGAGTTCTAAAAGCACTTGGGAAGCATCTTGTATGAGCTGATCATGACCCATTTTCTCCAATTTCCATGCTAAAAGTCTGGAAGGCTCAGCAAAGAAATTAGAAAGCACCCCTTTTAATGTATGTGCGGAAAGTTCTAGTTCTTTAGGATTTTGATTTTGAATGGCAGACTCTACAGCAAATACCAGTTGAGGAAGAGTGGTTAAAAAACTGCAAATCGTTTGTTCCGCTAAGTCTTCCATTCCTTGAAAATTACTCAAGAAAGCTTTCTGATCGAAAGATAAAGGTGGTAAATTCTGGTCTGTCATATTTTATCTCTTTTATTCAGGGGCAATTGACTTATCGAGTTTTTTTTAGAATTCTTGAGCTTATGAGATTATTCAGAATTTGCAGTTTTATTTTTTGTTTATCCTTTTGCTTATCAGGCTGCGCGACTGGAAAAGTGATTCTTTCCAATAAGGGTTCTCGTGTTGAGATACCTAAAAAAGTTCCTTTTTCTTGTCAGTTACTCAA
This sequence comes from Oligoflexia bacterium, assembly GCA_903928955.1. Taxonomy (GTDB): domain Bacteria; phylum Bdellovibrionota; class UBA1018; order UBA1018; family UBA1018; genus CAIYTD01. The sequence goes on from CAIYTD010000176.1 coordinate 3,597, forward strand.
AGAATTGACTACTCATGCCAGACATTCAGATCGGAGTACTGCTCAGGCTTATGCAAGAAATGAATTTCTTAATCAAGTAGGAGAATTAAAAGGCGATACAGCAATTATCGACATGATGACTACAGATACTCAATCCGATTATGCAGGGCGATATCGAGTAAATATAGAAGGCAGAGCCTTTAAGTGTAAATGAATATGATTAAGGATATGCGAAGTTACTGAATATGACCGCAGCGCAGAATAGAATGCGCATAAATCAATCTCGCTCCTGGAGACGGAAAGAGGATATACCAAATTTAGTTGAATTTTGAAGAGTGGCTCCACCTGCGTTATGCAGGAGTTGAGAAAACAAAAGGAGCCACCAGAATGCGAAGAGACAG
>CAIYTD010000177.1 GCA_903928955.1 Oligoflexia bacterium
AGTAGGGTTCATGAAAGAATTTAGGGAAGTCTTTTAGGAATGGATCAAACGGAGAATGGTCGCCCAATTGCAAAGAGTCTACGTAACCCAAGAATCCTTGAGGTTTTAAAACTCGGACGCTTTCTTTTAATGTGGACTCACGCACTTCAAGAGGCATCTCATGAAAGAGAAAAATAGAAAATACTGCATCAAATTCTTCGTCTTTGAAAGTGAGTCCCGCGCCATTGCCCTGAAGGAAGCTCATTTTGGTAAAAGAGCGAAGGTCCCTTTGAGCCACTTTCAGATAGGGATCACTCAAATCGATTGCAACGATCCTCGCTTGGGGGAACGCCATTTTTACGAATTGAGTCGCTCGGCCTGTTCCCGCTCCTATTTCCAGAAACTTTAATCCCTGACCTTGGGGTGAATTCCTAAAATGACTTTTCATGGGACCTAATATCAGTCTTCTCATAGAGTCTGCAGCTCCGGAAAAAAGGAGCTCTACTTGGTAGTTATAAACATCTGCTGAGCTCTCAGCAAGGTAACCATCTGTTTGAAAGTGAAAATTCTTAATATAATAATCTGGTAAATCTGAGAAGTACTGACTTGCTGATGCAGTAAATTCACTAGCGGAGCCGTTCGTTCGCCTACGTCCTATTCGAAAACTATCATAAATGACTTTGGGAACGGTGAGGAGGCCTTTCATGGAGACGTCGGGTAAAAGAACTCTTGCTGGATAAATACCTTCTGAAATTCTTTGTGTATCTTCTTTCAATAATTGAAAGAGCTCGTTCTTAATTTCTAAAAGAAGTCTTTTTTCATTGTATAGAATCGGGGTTTTCATTCCCATGAGAGCTGAAAACTGATTCAGGGCCCAGTATTGAAACCCGAAGCTTGCGCTTCTCAGACGGGAATACCAGACTAAATTTTTTAATAAATTGCTACGTCGGTCCATATCGGTTTATTACTACTATTTTTTGGTGCAGCAGTAACCAAATTATTGGGTTTGACCGGCTGAAAGGTTAGGTGCTGTTAAAGCTCGATCCGGCGAGCTTTGATCAAGATCTCGACTGTTTCCGCCCGCAGCACCCTGAGTTCCTCGATCGAAAATTTCCTCTAGGGCGCCAATGATATTGCAATTATGGACCAGGATTCCGCATGCATAATAGGTATGGGTTCCCTCAACTTCTAAATTGTAGACTGGAAATGGACCCTGAACGCTGCGGACTTGGTCAATTTCGACGGAGTCACCTGAAATTGTTTTCAGATGATTGCCCTTTGCGAGATCCCGAGCAGGCACCCAATCCTTAACTTCTAAAACATAAAAGGGATGCTCATCTGTTGTCCTGATAGTCTGTCCTTGGAAGGAAAGGCTCATCAAATGATGAGCTGTACTCTCAAATACCTTTGTGACTTGCCTCCGCTCGCAGGAGGGAACCTCCTGGCCCGGAGTGATGCTGCAGCTTTGTACCCAGTCTCCTACTTGGATGTTATCAATGGGGCTGGCTGCGTTTGCCTCTACGCAAATCAGCGTATCTCCTGTGAAGCATAAATTCCCTGCTGCACGAATTCCTAGCCCCCCTATTCCTGCTGCAACAGCGATCTCAGGAATAGGATCTTGTTGGATAGGGGGATCTATTTCTTCTAGCACTGCTTGAGGTGGAGCTGGGGGCCTGAGATGTGGAGGATTGCGGAAGAGATTGCCAATGCGGCTTCCTTGTGCCGCAGCAACTTTGTCTGCCTCAGCGCACATTTTGCTGAAATGAGCTTTTAACAAAACTCCTATTTCACTTATTCTTTGATCTAACTTTTGAAGAATGACAAACTTAGTTTCGCCCGGTTTGATCGAGGCATAGTACATGTGACCTTCGGGATATTCATTGGTGTAATGAGACGCTATTTGATTACGCAATGAATGCAATTCACCCAAATCATTCTCAAGATCACTCACCACTTTTTTAATCCCATCTCCAGAAGATGGCCTAGACTCGGCTCTTTGGTAGACAGGACGAAACTGATTCCAAAGGCCCTCGTCAGCGGGGCTAGCAACAAAATCCCCATGATCAAAAAAACCAGTAGGAACCCTCGGTGCACCACCCCCGCCCGCTCCAAGATCACCGAAAGCTCCGGATGAAGGAGCACCAGCTCCTCCTCCAGAGCCTCC
>CAIYTD010000178.1 GCA_903928955.1 Oligoflexia bacterium
AGCCTTAGCCCATCCGTCTGTCACCTTTCTATGTAGCAATTCAGGTGCCAATGGTATCCTGAAAAAAATATGTTTCATTTCCAGTAGTTAAGCTTTTTAAGCTGTCTAAAATACCAACATTTTTTAAATAAAATTTATATTACTTAGATTGTATAGTGCGTAAACATTATTTATATTCATGCGTTGTCATGAGATGTCTAAGTTTTAGACGCGGTGTATAAAGATTTTACTGATACTTTCATCTCCTTTTTGAAATTTTCTTTTTTTGCTGTCAAAAGTTGCTTATGATCCGCAAATCTCGAATCTATGGAATCACAAACTATAGGTGGAAATAAACAGCTGAGCTGAACAACGGGGAAACTTGCCATGGATCATCTTAAATTGGAAGAACAGACCCCACCCCTTTTGGGTGGGTCTCAGATTTGGACCCTCACTTTTGATTTGTTAGGAGAAAAAGTCAATAAACTCAGCCGAAAGGTGATGCATGAGTTGGATTTGCTTCTGCCTCAATTGGAATCGCTGGGTGTGAGTGGAAAAATCGATGCATTGATCCTTTTTTCAGGTAAACCAGGAAATTTCATTGCTGGAGCAGATATTGAGCTGATTCAATCAGCAAAAACACAAGAGGAAGCAGAGTCTCTCTCGAGGACGGGTCAAAAATTATTGGACCGTTGGGAGGATTTGCCTTTTCCAACCATCGCTGGAGTGAATGGGGCTGCTTTAGGGGGGGGATGTGAGTTTTCATTGGGCAGTTCGGCCATTATCATGTCGAATCACTCTTCTGCTCGTATCGGGCTGCCTGAGGTCCTGCTAGGGCTCATTCCGGGTATGGGGGGATGTATCCGTCTCCCCCGAAAAGTCGGGTTAGCCACCGCATTAGATCTTATTTTGACTGGAAAAACTCTTTCAGGAGAACGGGCTTTGAAAGTAGGACTTGCAGACGCTTGTCTGCCTTATCAGAACTTTCAACATTCTGTTCTTGAGTGGACTCGTGTTCATTTAGCGGATTTAAAAGCGGGGAAGCGGATAGGTCGTGAGCCCAAATTGGCCGGTATTGGTGGAACGATCGGTAAAATCTTGGAAAAAACACTAGTTCAGAAAGTTGCCTTTAAGAAGGCTCACGCAGGGGTGATGTCTCAAACAAAGGGTCAATACCCTGCACCGTTGGAAGCTCTTCATGTGATTCAGTCTACTGGGGGTGCTTACGGTGAGAAGATTCGGGGCATTTCCCGCGAACAAGCGATGGTTTGCGAGGCGAAAGGGTTTGGAAGAGTCGCGATGACGGATGTTTCTCAGAACTTAATTCGCTTATTTTTTCTCACAGAGGGAGTAAAAAAATCCAAAGGTCTTCCTTCGGGAAGCAGCGTGAAAGAGCATCCTGTTCAGAATGCTGCCGTTTTGGGGGCAGGAGTGATGGGTGGTGGGATTGCTCAACTTTTTGCAGCCAAGGATATTCCTACAAGGATGAAGGATATTAACACTCAAGCTTTAGCATTAGGAGTTCAATCTGCGAGTCGTATTTTTCAAAAACAAACTCAAAAAAAGAAAATCACTAAGCGTCAATACCTTCAAAAACTCAATCAGATTGCTCCCGTTTTAGATTTTAGTGGATTCCAATCGGTTGATGTCGTCGTTGAGGCTGTTGTTGAAAATATAAATATTAAAATAGAAGTTTTGAAGGATTTGGAGAATTTTGTTCGACCCGATTGTGTGGTTGCTTCTAATACCTCCTCTCTTTCTATTTCTAAAATGCAGTCTTCTTTGAAACATCCTGAGCGTTTTATTGGCATGCATTTTTTTAATCCAGTGGAGAAGATGCCTTTAGTAGAAGTGATCCGTGGTGAAAAAACATCTGATGAAGCAGTTG
>CAIYTD010000179.1 GCA_903928955.1 Oligoflexia bacterium
AATCTGCGTTTCGATTTGCATTCTCTACGCGCATTGAGCATTCCTCCCTGAGCAGGAGTGGTGCGACACATGTAGCAATGAAAGGACTCCACATGCTTTTCGACTTACTCTCGACCTGATATCGGTAGGTTTCAAGACAACAACACTAGCACTCCTCTCGCGCTTGTTTAATCGCTGTCCGCAGAGCATGGGATTGAGTTGGCGTCCTAAGGTGCCTATAGATTCTACCGTATCGTTTACTAACAAAATAATTCTCCTTTCTTGTTAGTGTTCTGGTGAAGTTCTTCTGGTTTCCCAGAAGGCCCGAAGTTTCTTACAAGAGCCTCGAGGGAGCCTTGGCAGTACTTTTTTAGAAGTCTGAGTTGAAGTAAGTTGCTCTGCAAAATTCATAGGATTCTAATCGTATATCATAAATAGTACTTCGTCTAAAGTCTCAGCTTAAAAAAATACATTTGAATCCTGCAGATTCTATGTGAGTTAAAGCGAAGGGCAAATAGTAGGCTGTTGAGCCGATTATAGATAGCCCGTGCCTGTAGAAGAGAGAATCAAGCTCAAGAAAGGGGGGTGATAGGATTCCGCCTTATTGAATCTCTAAAGACTCTGAAGATTGTTTCAAAAGAATCCGGTCATAAAATAGGTGACAACTAGTCAGGCTAGGATTAGAGCTAGGAGATGGTTTTGTGTCGTTTAATCCTGTTTTTTTTTTCCTTAGCTGCTCTGATTATTGTTCATTCTATTTATTTGCAAAAGGTCCCTGGTTTTCAGATGGACGAGGGGTTATTGGGGGATACAGCAAATCGAATTGCTTCCGGAGAGTCCATTCCGTTTTTAGAAGGGATGGTCAGTTATACAACCTGGATTTGTTCGTATGTTCCTGCGGTATTATTTAAATGGTTGGGTGTGAACCAGGTAGTTTATCGGATGAGCGGGGTTATTGAGGTCGTTTTGGGTGTTTTGCTGATCTCTTTGGCGCTTTTTCTGGTCAATCAAAAGAAGACGGCGATCATTTTGCCGGGGGTGATTGCTTTTTTTCCTGCCCTAGTAATCAATCAACGGTGGGTGGTGGAAGCTTGCACTTTCTTTGTTTTATGCGCTGGGATTGCCGCCTTAGGCTTGAGTTTAAAATACCGTGGAAAATTTCCGTGGCTTTCTAGTTTCTTGGTAATTGTGGGGACCTGTGCCGGAATTCATTCTCATATTGTCTTTCTTGCTCCAGTGATCAGTCTTTATCTTTGTTTAATTACGTCGGGAAAAATAACTCGACTAGAAGATCGACTGACAGTGCTTTGTATCTGTGTTCTTCAAATTCCCTTTTTTTTAAAAATTGGGAAGCTAGAACGTTCTGCCGAGCTTCAGTCAATTTTTTTGATCAGCGCTGATATTGCGATTATTTTATTTACTCTATTTCCTCAGTTTCTCAATCGAATACTTCCATTGTTATTACGAGAAAAACTTTTGATGGTGCCGACGGCATTGGGATGTATTTTGTTTGTTCCTTTCTTGTTGTTTATGGAAGGCCATTGGCTGGTGATGTTCTCTGTTGGCTTTATTGACTATTCTTTTCTTATAGGTTTGACTTTTATTCCTTTTGGTATTGTTCTATTTGATTTATTGAAGTCGAGATGGAGACTTCGTTCGCTTCCTTTATCTTCATTTTTGCCAGTAGCAATATTTTTAGTCTATGCAATGGTAATTAAGGCAGGACCTCGGTATTTTGAGGTGATGTTTCTCTATGTTGCAGTAGCTTTAGCTTGGGCTATGAGTCGAATGAAGCAGAAAAAAGCGATTTTAGTAGGAATACTTTGGGTAACCCAAGGAAGCTTAATTTTGGGTTTAAATTACTTTAAACCTTCTGTTGAAGAAAGGCAGATTGACAAGATTTTTTATTTTTGGCGATGGAGGGATGGATCTGGGGGCTTTTTGCCAAAAGCACACTTGTTGAAACGTCTGGCTGACGAAGGTTGTAGTTATTTGAATATTGATTTTCGAGAACGAGATGACAATACTCATGGGGCATTTCGAATTTTAAAAATAAATGATTGGCCACCGTTTGTTCCTCCTTGTCGTTTAGGCAATCGGATTAAAATACGATCACGTTCTGATTTTGATTCTCCTGAGCCATCTCGGCCAGGAAGAGTTGTGGAAGGGCCCTATTGGATTATTGACACGACTAATGATCTTTAGTTGCAGAAAACTATTTTTATCCGAGTCGGGCGTGACTCGCTAAGAGTCGCGAAAGTTGCTTAAAGGAATGCTTAGCCGCGTAAGCAGTGAACCCCTTTAGGGTGAGAAGTACGCCAAAGCCCTAGCACTAAGATTAGATTGCATTTTAGCGTTGGTTCGTGTTTTTTTCGATTTTTTCTGATTTGTGAATTCTCTTCAGGGCCTCTAGTCAACTCTCTTTTTCGTAGCTGAGCAATTTATGGTTTTTAGAGTCCGCCATATTATGAATAGGATACTTTCTTTTGTTCGGTTTTCGTGCATCAGATAGTACAGTAAATTTTTGGAACTTAGTTGCTTTGAGCTTTTGCTTTTCCTTGTGTCTAAGCTGCGCGCAGTTAAAAGTGCGTGACGCGGAGCATATCTTTTAATGGGTGGGCTTTGTAAGTTCATTCAGAAATGCTGATTTCTAAAGGATTCAGACTTTTAAAAAATAAAAGTGAACAAGCAGCATTTGTTAGAAAGGTAGCAACTGATCTTTGTGCTTCTTTAAAGAGCGTACCTCATGGGGGAAGGCTTATATTTACAACAGACAGTAGAAGTTGGAGAAAGGAC
>CAIYTD010000180.1 GCA_903928955.1 Oligoflexia bacterium
AGATGGGCTTATTTTAGAAGCGCGTGAAAAGGGATTTGCATCCTCACTGATGGGGAGGAAAAGGCGCTTACCTGATCTTCTTTCTAAGAATCCAGCGATTCGATCCAACGCCGAACGCATGGCGATGAATACTCCTATTCAGGGCACTGCGGCTGATCTCATTAAGCTTGCGATGATCAGCATAGATCGGCGTTTAGAAACTGAGAATTTTAAATCAAAATTAATTATTCAGGTTCACGATGAAGTTGTTTTGGAATGTCCTCTTGATGAAATCGACGCAGTCAAGAAGCTCGTCATTTATCAAATGGAAAATGCTATGACTTTGTCAGTTCCGCTGAAAGTGAATGCTGCTGTTGCAAAGAATTGGATGGATCTTTCAATTTAATTGTAGGTTCTATGCACCTTCCAGGTATGGAAGACTATTTCAGCTGAACTGCCCCCAGGGAGTTTCATTGGAATGAGTAGAATGAGGCCTATTTTTAGGTTTTGTATTAATTAAACAATTTAAATAATCTAAAGTGAAAAAAATTATTTGGACTTCCTGCTCAAATTTTTAATAGGGTTTGAATCTGCTTACATTCGCATATCCTTTATCTAGAAAACCCTCTTCCTGTGGGCGTTTACAGCCTCACGAAAAAAGACCTCCCTTACAGCTCAAGCCTACATCCGATTCAACTGAGTAAGTTCTGTTATTCATTCTATCTATGATACGTATTGATTTCAAATTTATGAAAAATCGATCTCGTTTGATTTATAGTATCGTTTTGGCCTCTCCATTACTTTATCTAAATGGTCATGCTGCCCCTACCTCTTTTAATGACATATCAAAGGAGATACGAGGGACTTTCTTTAAACTAGTTAAAGAAAATCCAGCCGAATTGGTAAAGTTTAGTCTTATTAATAAAGCCTCTAAAAATGCCGTAAAAGAGGCGATAGCACAGGCTATTTCAGATGGAGCTACATTTGATTTTAGCAGAAAAAGATTTACTCATGAACAGTTTATATCCCTTTTTACTGCGGATGGTTTATTTAGTAAAATTACGAAACTGAAATTGGCCAGCTCATTTCGTAGCGATTTATGGAGTAGGGGAAGAGATTTAATTTGTACTTGATACCTTAAAAAGCGGCAATATTCGGGGTAGCGCTAAGCTGTAGAAAATTGGCTTAACTCTACTATGAAGCTTCCCGCAATTTTTCGCCGAAATTTCCGATTATTGCGCTGAATAAATCCGCGGATTGAACCTTTCTTCTTTTGGCAAGTAATGTGTCGCTAGCGTTGGCGGCTATCCATTGAGTGAGATCTTTTGTGGAAATGGTTTTGAACGCGCGCTCTACAATATTAGGGGTCAGAACTTTACATAAGCACGGAAGAATGAGAACCATTCGGTTCAACTCCGAGAAGGAGTGTATCTTACTAAACATCATTAATAGATGTATTGAGAGTATGGTACCGGAAAACTGACTCGTTGTGTTTCTTGACTTTTCTATTGAAAGAGTATAATTCATTTTCGATGAAATATACTCTAATGAGGTCGTACTTAATTCTTTTAATTATTTTTCAAAGTATTTACAGCGAAGTCAGTTATGGTCAATTGGATCAGTTAAGAGATCTTGTTAGTCAATATGTGACGTTTGAAAAAAATATGTTGATCTCCCTCAGACAAAGTCCTAGCTACTCTTATTTTTTGAAGTCTTACCCCGGAGTTGATCAGAAGCTGAAAGCAAATTACAAAACTGCTCTCTCTCTCCTGAAGGAATTGGAGGAAGTCGAAACGCAAGCATCGGCCATGACAGGCGAAAATAGGGTTTCTTGTTACAATGCGTTTTTAGATGCCCTTTTTATGATCCGGTCGGAACTGCTCCAGTGCCGCTATGAAAATTATACAGAACATAAAGAAAGCAGAATGGCTGTAGCTTTGCGCAAAAAATCCAAAGTATCATTTAAGTTTGTTCCCACTGATCCCAAGGAGCTGAAAAAACTAAGCGAAAAGTACCCTAGATTTTTTTATGAGGGGGGCTGGAACCTCATGGTTTCTAGATTTAATTTAGATCGCTATCAAATGATCCAGATCATGATTAAAGAAGTCTATCTTACCATTGGCCCGAAAAATTTGACCGAGAAAAATCGATTGTGGATTCGCGCCTCGGTATCACTCCATCCTTTTCTGAATGGTGAAACAGATGATCCTGGTTTTCCGGATCAAGCCTGTGTTGAAGGCTATTATCCCCCCAATCGAGACGATTTTAGTTTAACCAGCTGTTACACGATTGGCACTCATAGAATTGGCGTGCGAAAAGAGGATGGAACGCTGGAGGAAAAAACGGCATCGCTTTATGAGTTGTCAACAAAGTACGGTGAGACTCTTCTTCAATCACTCCCAGAATTACCTAACCCTGCCTGGCTTCAGGTTGAGAAGGAAGTTCCTCAGACCCCAGAATTGACTCTAACTTGCATAAAGAATGCTCTCGAAGAAATTGAGCCGTGCGTGGAGTCTGGTGCTGCTGGAGCGGCTCATCCAATGGATACTGAGTTTGAGGAGTGGCCTTCGGATGACACTTTTCAGTTTAAAAAAGGTGAGTTTCAGAAAGCTCAATCCAAGCCATTATTGAAACCATCTGGGGTATCTGAACCGGGTTCCTCCCGTAGGGATGACGTTTCAGCTGACTTGAGTAAACTGTCGCAAGGGAAGTTCGATTGGCTTATCACTCTTTTTTCAAATAGACCTGTTCATGAATATAAATACAGGGACTTTGAGTCGATTTGGAATCGCATCAACGGAGCTGGTTCCATTGTCTCGGGAGCATCCCGAGGCTCACACAGAAAACTACTCAACAAAGACGGCAAATGGGCTGGATCTATTTTCACTCATGGAAATAATCATAGTTATAGTGGAGACTATCTTCCGTATCTTAGAAAAAACTTTGAAGCGATTGGAATCGATGGAAGAACGTTGTCTGAATTTGAGGCGACTAGGTTATTGCAGTGAGATAATCCACTCCCATTTTTTTGAGAACTTCCGATCGAAATCTGAGCCCTGCTGCCATTAGGATAGGCTCTACTTGTTGAGTGAACTCTGCTGCCTGACAGATGGGATAGATCCATTTTTCGGATTGTTCAAGCGCTTCCTGTATGAGGAGTTTTCCAATGATCGGATTTCCATTTTTTATTTCTGATCTCAGGTCAATGGAACTTTCAATGAGAATGCGATAAAAAGGATATGACCAGAGGTGAAACTCCAAGATGCTGGAAAGACCTATTTTTTTTACTGCCTCTTCGATGACTAGGTAGGCGGAGCCATCATTTTTGTTTAGGGTGGTTTCTGGGGCAGGGTCAAACCATTGAGGGTCGAGTTGAAATCTCATTTTGGCTTCCCCAGGATGCTTGGGATTGTCTTCTAAGAGTTGGACGAGGACATTTTCTCCGAAAAGAGTAGCTAGGTCCTGAAGGATTTGTCCCGTAGCTTGGAGAAGAAGGGTGAGAAATTCAAACAGTCTCATGAGGTTTTTAGGGGTAAATAGGCTTCCAGGAAGTGGTAGTAGGAGGGTCTTTGATTGCACCTGGCCATTGTTTGGTATGAAAAGAGAGTTCATTGGGATTTTGCAATAAGGGATCTAGTGCAAGCATCCACGTTCCTCTCCATGAATCAGACTCATCCAGCTCACATTGAGTTTGCGAGCTTTCTACAAAAAGGATGAGACCATGCGGCCAGAGTTTTTCTGTCAAGGTTTGATTCCATTCTCCTAACAATGAGATCTTTACCCATGCGTCCATACTCCAGAAGTGCCAGCCTAAAGATACCGCCTCAGCGGCAATAGCTGTGTCCCATGTCCTATCAAAACGATCCAAATTATTTCGGCCGAGCGCCAAGATCAGGTTTTCGGGTAGAATCCGTTTTCTTTTAGGAGTTGAATCGGATTTTTGAATGAGGCTAAAGAGTTCTCCTGTGAGCTGTTGGCTGTCTTTTAATTTCTGAATCTGTGTCTCCCAAATTTTTATTTCTTGTGCTTTGGGTTTATTTCCATTTGCGAGGCATTTGGATTTTTCTAAATGGAGATTTTGAATCAGCTCGCGCAATAATACCAATCTGAGAAGATTCATTTGTGGGACTCCAGCACAATCCACCCATCGATCGATTTCTTTTCGAATGATATCTTCTGTGGGTGTTGAGTCTTCTGCGGATGTCAAACGTGTCATGGAGGAGGCATTCTCAGGATGGTGCTGTAGATACCAGGCGCCCGCTTCAAGGCAGAGTTGGACTTTCGAAGTTTCAGTAGGGCATTAAGAATGGTTTGATCTTGGACTTTGACCTTTTCCGATTTTTGGGAAGGAGGAGGGGTTTTGACCTGGAGATGGATTTGGGTTGTTTCTGCTAACGATCCTAATAGCCGCAGAGCACAATAAGTATTTTGTTGGGAACTGGGGATATAGGGTTCAAAAACGGATGAGCTGGCTAAAAGATGATGAGCAGATTGGGCAAGGAGGGTTATTAGGGGGTGACCCATAAAGAAACCCCTTTGAAATTTTTAAAAAAGTAATCGGGCTGTGTTTGTCCAAAATCAGCTTGAGAAATTCCCATTTTTGGAATTTTCAGGGAGATCAAATTTTTTTGAAGATTTTGTAAAGTTTCGAGAGGAAGTGGACCTCGGTCTCCAAATGCATCAGAATTGCCTGCTCCCACTAGAATGATATGAAAGGTGGTGCTATTTCGGATGATGGGAAGATAGATGCATTCACCGATTTTTCCTGTAATTGCGCCATCCTGTATACATTTAGAAATAGCTCCATGAAAATGCCAGTCCATGACACCGCAGAGTCCAGCGGGGGGGCGTTCATTTTGATAAAAACTCACTACAAGTCCAAAAATCTGCCCCTGAAAGAGCGCATGATCAGGATTGATGTTGAGAGAATTTTTTTGATTTTCAGGCATCCTTTCTTTAGTTTAGCTTAATATGTTACATCCGCGCAAGGCCTACGGAAACTCTTAAGCTGGATTCCCTTGTGTGGGAATCTGGATGCGAATACTGTCTAAAATGCCATTAATGAAGCCAGGAGTTTCTGATGTCCCAAATTGCTTTCCGAGTTCAATTGCCTCATCGATGACAACAGAATGAGGAGTATCAATAACATGGACAAGTTCAAAGATTGCCATTCTGAGCAGACTTCTGTCAACTGAGCTCATTCGGGCTACTTTCCAGTTGGATGCATGTTTTTCTAATAGTGCATCGAGATGCGTCATTTCACGTAAAGTGCCAGCGACGAGTTGCGCTGCGAATGGGCGGAGATCTTCTGAAACATTAAAATGATTAAAGTGATAAAGCAAATTGGAGGTAAGCTCTTGTCCTTGAGGTGCCGCTTTTTGCGAAGAATGCCAAGTAAGATCATATTGATAAAGGATTTGGAGGGCAATTTCACGTGCCCTATGACGGGATTTCATTTCATTTTTTGCGACGGAAGATAGAGGAGTGATCTACCGTCTCGTTCCTTTCTGGGAGAGTATTTAGACTTGATAAAGGGGAAAAGACTGACAAAGCTCTTTTACTTCAGAGCGGATGTGTTTCAGCTTTTCGGTATTTCCTCGGGTTTTCAGAGACTGGATAATCCATGTCGCAATTTTGTTCATTTCATTTTTTCCCATTCCACGAGTTGTGATAGCGGGGACGCCAATTCGAATTCCACTTGTAATAAATGGGCTGCGTTTTTCATTTGGAATGGTATTTTTGTTTACAGTGATGCCTGATTCGTCTAGCCACTGCTCCGCTTCTTTACCTGTGATGGTTCCATCAGAGAAAGAAGTAAGATCAACTAAAAGGAGATGGTTGTCCGTTCCATCTGTGACTAGTTTGAGGCCAAGAGCCATCAAATTTTCTGCCAAATTTTTTGCATTTTCTAGGGTTCGTTTTTGATAATCGATAAATTCCGGCGTTAATGCTTCTCCAAACGAGACTGCTTTTGCAGCAATGACATGCATGAGAGGACCGCCTTGGATTCCGGGAAAAATGAGTGAATTGACTGCTTTAATACGTTCTGCACTGCAAAGAATAATTCCACCTCGGGGCCCTCGGAGTGTCTTGTGAGTTGTGGAGGTCGTGTAAGTTGCATAGGGAATAGGCGAGGGATGCAGGCCGGCAGCTACAAGCCCTGCAATATGTGCCATGTCTACTACTAAAGGAACTTCACAGTCAGTGGCAATTTTTCCAAGTATTTCAAAATCGATCTTGCGAGGATAAGCACTCGCTCCCGCAATCAGAATTTTTGGTTTTTCTCGTTTCACTAGGTCCCGAATCCAGTCATAATCTAATCGATGGGTTACGGGGTGAAGACCATAGGCAGACACTTTAAAAAGTTTTCCACTGAAGTTTGCAGGGCTACCATGGGTGAGATGCCCCCCATGCGATAAACTCATTCCTACAAGCGTATCTCCTGGGGCCATGAGAGTCATGTAAACAGCCATATTTGCTTGTGATCCTGAATGAGGCTGAACGTTTGCTGCTTCTGCTCCAAAGAGTTTTTTTACTCGATCGATAGCTAATGCTTCGACTTGATCCACAAATTCACATCCGCCATAATAGCGCTTTGAGGGATAGCCTTCAGCATATTTGTTAGTAAGAATGGATCCCTGAGCTTCTAAAACGGCTCGACTGACATAGTTCTCAGATGCAATGAGTTCAAGACCTTCTTCTTGGCGGGTTAACTCGTGCTCGATGCAGCTGAAAATACTAGGATCGGATGCTTTTAGATTTTTTTTAAAATAATGAGTGGGCTTCATAAAGGGATTCTTTCTAGAGAATGAATCTTTTCAATTCTCTTTCTGTGTCTCGCATCCTCGCTAAATGGGGTGGATAACCAAATTTTTACTATTTCTAAAGTATACTCGGGAGCTAGAATTTTCGTACCCAAACAAAGCACATTTAAGTCATTATGTTCTCGGGAGAGCCGTGCGGACAAAGGATTCTCAATCACAGCTGCGCGAATTCCTGGAACTTTATTTGCTGCGATACTCATTCCAATTCCAGTTCCACAAATCAGAATTCCTCGTGGAGCGTTTTGAGAAATCACTGCTTTTGCTAATAACTGTGCAAAATCTGGATAATCCACTTTTTCTGAGCCTGTAGGACCTAAATCGATCCAGGTCCATTCCACTAAGTTATTTTTCAGCTCTGCTTTAAGGGAAATCCCAGCGTGATCTGAAGCGATGAGGACTAACTTTTCTGAAGCCATTTTTTCCTTTTAGATTCTCCCAAAAATCAAGCTGGCATTTGTTCCACCAAAGCCAAAGCTATTAGACAAAGCGTAGTCAAAACGTTTTTCAATCGCTTGATGAGGGGTAAAGTCCAGTTTCAGTTCAGCACATGCAGGATCGAGAGAGTCTAAGTTAAGGGTAGGAGGGATCCTTTCATCACGGATTGCAAGTAACGAGAACATAGCTTCTAATGCACCAGCAGCTCCTAAGAGGTGACCTGTCATAGATTTTGTCGAGCTAATATGCAAGTGATCCGATGCTTGCGGAAAAAGCCTTGCAATGGCTCGAGCTTCTTCAATATCGCCTGCAGGGGTTGATGTTCCATGAGCATTCACATAACCAATCTGTTCAGGATTGAGTTGAGAATCTTGAAGCGCGAGGGCCATTGCTCTTCGCCCCCCTTGGCCTTCTGGAGCGGGAGAGGTCATATGGTACGCGTCCCCACATAATCCATAACCCACAATTTCTCCGTAGATTTTAGCTCCTCTTTTCTTGGCAAATGCATATTCTTCCAAGACCAGTATAGCTGAGCCCTCTCCCATAACAAAACCATCTCTATTTTGATCATAGGGGCGGGAAGCTTGCTCTGGAGAGGCATTGCGAGATGAGAGTGCTTTCATTGCAGCAAATCCTGCAATTCCTAGTTTGCAGATGACGGCTTCTGCTCCTCCTGCGAGCATGACGTCAACGTCTCCTTTTTGGATTTGACGAAAGGATTCTCCCAAGCTATGGGCGCTCGAACTGCAGGCTGAGACATTGCAGAGATTGGGTCCTTTTAAGTCTAAAAGGATGCTCAGTTGCCCTGCCGCCATGTTTGGAATCGCTTGAGGAATAAAAAAAGGGGTGACTCTTCGATATCCTTTCGTAAGAAATTCATTATGGACGGCCTCAATTTCAGGAAGGCCTCCCATGCCTACGCCTATATTCACTCCCATGCGTTCAGGAACGATTTGCGATCGGATAGCGTCTAGTCCTGAATCTTCATAAGCTTCCAGTCCAGCAGCCAATGCAAAATGAACAAAACGGCCTACGCGCCTTGCATCTTTTGAGTTGGCTGCTTGGGTAATCTGGGAATTCACCTTTGGACGGTAGGGACCTACAGAGCGAGTGACGTCGAATCCTTTGACCTCTCCACTAATGGTGATAGGACAATCTGCCAGTTCAAATAATGTGGTGCGGGCAATTCCTGATTGACCTGCAAGGACACTCTTCCACGTAGTGGAAGCATTTAATCCGAGAGGACTGATTGCACCTATGCCCGTTACAACAACGCGGCGTTTGCCTGAAGATAAATTTGAAACCATCACAATAGACTCCTGGGTAGTATTCCCGGCCTGAGCCAAATGGTTAATTCAATGAATTAATGAGTTGATTTAGAAGCAATGTACTTAATAACGTCGCCCACTGTTTTCATCTTTTCTGCATCTTCGTCTGGAATATCGAGGTCGAACTCTTCTTCCATTGTCATGACTAATTCGACAATATCTAAGCTGTCAGCGCCTAGATCATCAATAAATGAAGCAGGTAGGGTGACTTTTTCTTGTTCAACAGCTAATTGGTCACAGATAATATTACGTACTCTTTCTTCAACTGAAGCAGACATCTTGATCTCCTTTTTTTACATGTACATTCCGCCATTTACCCCAATGACTTGGCCGGTGATATACCGACTTGCCGGGGAAGCTAAGAAAGCTACTAAAGATGATACATCTTCAGGAGCTCCTAAAAATCCTAGAGGAACGGAGCGCAGAATCGCCTCTTTTTGTGCATCCGTCAAGGTCTCAGTCATCTCGGTTGTAATGAAACCGGGAGTGACGACATTGACTCGGATTTGGCGACTTCCTAATTCTTTTGCTATGCTCTTGCTAAAACCAATCAGTCCAGCTTTAGCAGCGGCATATGCACTCTGTCCAGCGTTACCCGATTCTCCAACAACCGAAGAAATATGAATAATACTTCCTTGTCTTGCTTTGATCATGAGTTTAGCAGCAGCGCGGGTACAATATATGGAGCCTTTCAAATCGATCGATAGAATTTGATCTAAATCTTCATTTTTTAATCGCAGAAGAAGCGAATCTATTGTGATTCCTGCGTTATTGACAAGAACAGCAAGAGTACCATTATTTTTGGCAAGTGTTTCGAATTTTTCATCTACTTGATCCGGTTTGGAAACGTCAAAGCCACAGAGGACCCCTGTGCCACCATTTTGTACGATGACCTCCAAAATTTCCCGAGCTTTCTTTTCATGAGTAGAATAGTTAATCGCTACATGAAAACCATCACGAGCCAATCGAAGAGCAATAGCTGCACCAATGCCTCTAGATGCGCCAGTCACAAGTGCTAAGGGTTTTTGTTGAGTCATAGTAAAAATATTCCTCTTAGAGTTTATGAGATTCAAGGGTTTTCATGAAGGTGCCTAAACTTTTGATTGTAGCACTATCATTGACGGAATGTTGTAAGCACTTTTGAGAGGAGTGAGTAGCAATTCTTTTGATGAGTCCAGAAAGTACTCGACTCGGACCGAATTCAATAGCAGTTGAAAACTGGTGTTCAAAAAGAGTTTGGATCGATTGCTTCCACAGAACGGGCTGGTCGACTTGTTCGACGAGGAGTTCAAAAATCAGTCCAGGTTCACTGGATAAACGAGCTGTTCGATTAGGAACGTACGGACAAGGTAAAATTTTAGGTTTTTGTGCAGAAGTTGCAAGAGTAAAAAGTTCTGCCATGCGATCTCGAGCAAATCCCATGAGCTTGCAATGAAAAGGGGCACTTACTTTGAGGGGGATCGCTTTACCTCCTAGAAAAGAACCTCCTGCTTTAACTATTTCAATGGCTTCTTCGACAGCATCCACTGAGCCGGCAATGACAACTTGTCCCGGAGCATTGAAATTAGCGGGTTCTACAAGAGCTGGAACAGAAATTTCAGTAGAATCGTATTTTTTTCTTTTTTCTGCTGCAGATTCTGTTGCTTCTTGGCAAAGCTGACTGATGAGGGAGTCCTCTAGATTTAAGATCGCAGCCATGGATCCTTCTCCAGCTGGTACAGCTTTCTGCATTGCAGCTCCTCTTTCTTTTACCCATCTCACAGCAGAAGATAAATCGAGGCTTCTAATGGCAACCAGTGCTGAGTATTCCCCTAAAGAGTGACCTGCTACAGCACCAGGTATGAAATTCAATTCCCTCTCTGCTACTCGGTATGCTGCAACGGAGGCGGTGAGCAAACAGGGCTGAGTGTTTTCTGTCAGTGTGAGATCCCTTTCAGGGCCATCAAAACAGAGTGTTTTCAAGTCCACGCGAATTGCGTCCGAAGCTTCTTCAAAAATTTCTCGAACAAAAGAAAAATTTTCATAGAGATCTTTCGCCATTCCGACGTGCTGAGAGCCTTGCCCTGGAAAGACTGCAAAAACAGAGGAACGAGGTGAGCGGAGATGAGAATTTTGCATCAAATGGAGTCCTTAAAAAAAGTTGAAAAAATAGGATAACATTACCACCGCAGTAGAATGGTTCCATACGTGAGTCCTGCTCCGAAAACATCTAAGAGGAGGGTGTGTCCTGGCTGAATTCTTCCGTCTCTCACTGCTTCGTCCAGCGCAGTGGGAACCGTCGCAGAGGAGGTGTTTCCGTATCGATTAATATTGATGATAAATTTTGTCAAAGGGATATTGAGTCGTTTAGCTACTGCTTCGATAATTCGAAGATTGGCTTGATGCGGAATAATCCAATTGAGATCTTGTAAAGTCATTCCATTCGATTCTAACGCTTCTACAGCATATTCCGCTAAAGTGCGTACAGCCACTTTAAAAATCTCTTTCCCTTTCATCTGCATTTTATGAAGATTTTGCTGATAAACTTCAGGGGTGATTTCTAGCTTAGATCCACCTGCTGGGATATGAAATAAATCCCAGAGATTTCCATCTGATTTGAGATGACTAGATAAGATCCGTCGGTCTGAATTCAGAGGTGTTTGTTCTATCACTACTGCTCCGGCAGCATCTCCAAATAGAATACAAGAAGTTCGATCCGACCAATTCGTAAATGCACTCAAGACATCGCCACCCACAACGAGGGAAGTTTTGACATTGCCAGAACGGATAAATTGATCGGCTGTTGAAACTGCATAGACAAATCCTGAGCAGGCTGCATTTAAATCCATAGCCCAAGCTCGATTTGCCCCTAGCTTGCTTTGAAGCCAACACGCTGTAGAGGGAATCAGGGTGTCCGGCGTGCAGGTAGCATATAAAATTTGATCCAAATCTTGAGGAGTTTTACCAGCCATTTTGAGTGCTTGGGTTGCGGCAAGAAATCCAAGAGAGGAATTGAGCTCATCGGGATTCCCAGGTTGGGAGATCCGACGTTCCCGGATTCCAGTTCTTTCTACAATCCATTCATTTGAAGTATCTATTCTCTGAGTTAATGCTGAATTGGTGAGCGTTGTTTGAGGAAAGGCTGAGCCTGTCCCAATAATGCGCGAAGAAAAACGAGTGGGATGAGGTTGAAGCATGAAAAAAACGAGACCTCCATTAATTTGCTATGTCGTATGTTCCAACGTCTGTTCCAGACGCTCCATAAATCGACTTTTAATTCCTGTTTTAGCGCGAAGCAATGCATTCTTAATTGCTTTTGAATTACTTCTTCCATGGCAGATAAATACATAGCCTGCAACTCCCAGTAATGGAGCTGCTCCATATTCTGCATAATCCAGTCGTCGTTTAAATCGGGCAAAGACCCCAGCCGCGAGGAGAAATCCCAGTGTGGTGAGAGGATTTCTTTTGGCCTCTTTTTTTAAAATAGTGGTGACTGCTGAGCCTAATCCTTCCAGAGCTTTTAAGACAACGTTTCCAACGAATCCATCTGTGACAACAACGTCTATTTGGCCTTTAAAGATTTCTTTCCCTTCTGCATAACCTAAGAATTCTCCAACGGAATTTAACCCACCTTTTAAACAATGAAGCTTTTCAATTAAAACTGCAGAAGCTCGGGTCAGTTCATTTCCTTTTTTACGTTCTTCACCATTGGAAAGAAGCGCAACTCGGGGAAGTCCTGGCTGACTCCGCTCAGTTTGAGCAAAAATTGCGCCCATTATTGCAAAATCTCGTAAGTGCTCGGGTTTGCAGTCTACATTAGCTCCCACGTCAATTAAAACGCAACCATCAGGACTCAGTGTAGGTAGTTTAATGGCTATTGCAGGTCTTTCCACATGAGCAAGTCGTCCCATTTGAACGAGGGCTGAAGTCATGACTGCTCCAGAATGACCGGCACTAATAAACGCAGTTGGCATGATCCCCTCGGGAAGGGGTTGGTCTTTCATCTGAAATGGATTTCGCATTGCTTGATAGTTTTTGGCTGCAAGCTCACAACCGAAATTGATCGCAGCATTTGGCTTGCGTCGAATGGTGCTAATGGAATCCTCCCCGTCAATGGTTTCAGATGTATGAATCATTCGAACTACAAAAGGGGAGGGGAAGCCGAATTTACCTTCGAGAGCATCTTTGAGGGGTTTAAGTCGATGTTTTTTTAAAAGTGAATCCATCACTTTTTTATTGCCTACGATGATTAGCTCTCCTGCAGAAGTCAGAAGCTCTGGTAAAGCTAAAACAACACCTTCTAGAACGGTCCGAGGACCATGGTCGCCTCCCATTGCATCGAGGATCAATCTGAACATGGGGTTTTTGTAAGTTAAGCTTTTATCTGTGGCTGCAATGTTGGCAATATAGCTTTCCCTTTATAGTGGCCACACGCACAGACTCGATGAGGCCGAGTGGGTTCATTACAACTAGGACAGGTAATAACGGTCGTTTTATCGAGTCGATTTCCACTTGCAAAGCGGCGCATGTTTCGACGACTTTTGGAAACTTTCTTTTTTGGTACTGCCATGGCTGATCTCCTTAAAGCTTAATGTCCTTGAGGACTGAAAAAGGGTTGGTTGCTATTATTTTAGAGCAAGCACATTTACCCAGATTGAGATCTGCTCCACAATGGGAGCAAATCCCTAAACAGGATTCTTTACAAAGGGGTTGAAAGGGAACTTGAAGCTGAAGTTGTTCAGCTAATACGTCCTTGAGGTCTATGTATTCATGTGAAAGATAAGTGATATCTAAATCCTTACCTTCTGCTTGGTTTGCATCCTCGTCGTGATCATGGGCATGGCGAGCAAAACCTTGATTTTGTCCCATAGGGCGAGCTGCAGCACCAGTTTCCTGTCGCTGCAAATGAGCTATTCCTGCCATGACGGGGTCTTTACAGAATAAAGCGGAAAAAGAGGGACGACAAAGGTGCTGAAAGAGAACTGTGCAGCGACTGCAAACAAGTTCAATATAGGTTTCTATTTTTCCTGACACAACAACCACTTCGTCCACTTTTCGAAGCGATACATGTGCCTGAATAGGTCGAACTTGGGGAGAGTGAGAAGGGCATTCTGGCTGCTCATCTACGCTGAAAACGGCTTGAGAAACCCAAGAGTCGTCTTGAGTAAAATCAAGTTTAGTTTCCATGTCGGAAATTTCGCGCAAATAAATCTTCATTCTCAAAAGCCTCGATAGTTAGATCTATGTCTTGAAATCAGACACTTTATCTGCTGCATCAGTGGGAGTCAATTGGAATTACGTCAATTTTTCCAGATGAGCTGAGCTGCCATAAAACCATACGGTCTGAGAAGTTTTGGGTGTCGTATTTTAAAGCGTTCAGGGGTGACGTTGTTACACATCGGATCGTTTTTCCAAAGAGATCGGTTAATACATTTCCTTTTTGTTTGGACTCATTTTCAAGCCAAAGAAGATAAGCTTCAGTTAAGAGAAGGCCACCCCCAGCAAGGCGCCCATCCTGGAATCGACAAGCGCCGTTCTTCTTTTGGATGGAAAGTGAACCGAATGGATAAAAAGAAGATTCCTGAGGTCCTCCTCCAGCCGATAGGCAGTCAGAAATGAAACAAATCCGTCGAGAGGAGTGAAGTTGAAGCGTCCAGCGGATTTAAGTAGCGGAAACATGGATTTGGTCTAAAATGAGCTCTAAATAGATCTCTTTTTTGCCTAGAGCTGCTCCCATAACTCCTGGATTTCGATGGTGAAAAGGTAAAGCATTCCATGCATGTGTGACTCCCTTAAATCCTGTTTGAAACGCCAGTTCTGCTTGTTTCTCCGTGGCTTGAGAATGGCCTATGGAAAGGTGGATTTTTTTTTCTTCAGCCCACTGGCTTAGGCGAATCGACTGAGCGGTGCTGAGAGTTTCTGGGGCAATGGTGATCATCTTGAGTGTTTCTTGGCTAGCAGTCCAAAGTTGAAGGAGTTCTTTCCAGTCGAAAGCTCTAATTTCCTTTTGAGGATGAGCTCCACAAAGGGTGGGGTGAATAAAGGGTCCTTCCAGGTGGATTCCAATGGGTTTGGCTCCAGGAAATTTTCCTTTTCGTATCCATTTTCCAAGTCGATGAACCGTATCTGAAAGTATTTCAAAGGGAGCAGACAGGGTGGTCGGGCAAAATCCGGCAATCCCATGCGCCCAAAGCTGATGAGAAAGGAAGTCAAGTTCTGGAGCCGTTGCAGACATCAGGTCAATTCCAAAAGCTCCATGAAAATGGATGTCAATAGCTCCTAGGGTTTTTCTTGGGATTAAATCTTTAATCTTGACGCGCTTAGGGTGGTGTGACACTTTTTTACGGTAACACATGAAGGTAAATTAAAAAAATCTAGAGCAACTTTAATAAGAAATTAGAGAAAGTTCAGTGCAAAAGAAGACAAATACAACAAATAAAACACGGGCACAGTCATCTAGAAAATCGAAGTCCGGAGGTTCAGGCTCTTCGGCTAAAGGCGCTCCTTCGGGCGAGATGAAAAAATTAATGAAAACTAAAAATGGGTCTTCCCACTCTTCAGGGAAAAAATCAGTTGTAACTAGTGGAATGATGCGAACAGCATTGGAGTCAGCAGGTGAAACCGTTTGTCGGGAAGTGGCTTGTGAAGGTTTAGGTACTTCTGTCGGGTATTGCCGCTTGCACTATATTAAAAATTGGAAAAAAATTAAAAGAAAAGAGCTCATTCTTCGAGAAAAGAAGCTCAATCAGTATATTGAAGAACTGGTTGTTAAGTATCCCGATAAGTATATTGAAGCGATTCGGCAAGATCTTACAAATGACAAAGACTTTGCAAAAGTTATTTATGATTTAGATCTCGATGAAGGAATTGATGACTTTGATGTTGAGGGCGGTGATTCTGCTGATTCATTGATTGATACGATTAAGAGAGAGTTCGATGACGAAGGGGATGCATTTTAGTTTTTGTAAATTTTAAGGCCTCCCAAAAAAAGTTTTTTCATGGGAAAATGGGCCTCATTTTTTAAAAATAATCGTAGCACTTTGCGATGAGGGCGTAAATCAATTGCGCCAATAACCGTAAAGTGCTACGAGATAGTTAAAAATAGACTAGTGTCGAACAGTAGAAATTTTAGGTGCGTTTCTTTTCTTCAATTGAACGATCCTTTTCTTGTAGTTGGGCTCACTCATTGCGATTTCAGAGCTTAAGCTAAATAATCGACAAAATGTAAGCCAAACATAGACAGAAGGCTGGAGTTTTTTGTTTTCAATTTTGGAAAGAAGTCCTTGCGTAATTCCAAGGCTTTCGCAAAGTTTTTGCTGACTGATCTTTTTCGCTTTCCTTTCAGCATGCATAAGATCACAAATTCTGCGGGCAACTTTATCTTCAGTTTCAAGTCTCATATTCTACTCCTTCATTAGTAGGGAGGGTTGAATTACCCTCAAGTTGATATATGTTTTTTAAGAGCAAGCTCTTACGGACGTTCTCAACGAATCTAGTTGTTTAATTTTTAGAAAATAACAGTCATCTAAAATATTATAAATTAAACAGATGATAAACAGATGAGAATATTCGTTAAAGATTACTTTTAATATTGATGATCATATAATGTCAATAGAATAATATAAAAAGTGTTGTATTTTGATGAAGTGCTCAAAAAGACTAAATATACTTAGTTGATATCTTGTGGTTTTTTGATAGAGGACCCTGTGATAAAGAGATTTTCTACTTCTTTTTCTTGATTTGCTTCCATTTCAATGAAATCTGGATCATGGCTCATGAGCCATTCCTCAGCGATCTGATCGAGATGGAGATTGGTCTTATCTAACTTCATATAAATTTTTCTCTGATGGGTTTCCATGGCTGTCCAGTGAAAAGGAATGTTTTCAATAGCGGAGAGCGGCTTTTCAGCGAGTTGCAATAAAATTTCTGGATGCTCTATTGAAAGAAGTGAACCAAAAAGGGTTGCTATCCCATCAATGCAGGTAGATAAAATTTCTTGGGCTGTGGGTGTGGCTGCTTGGGGGTCAAAATCTGAACTTGCGTAGATGGTGCTTGCAGAGAGTTGTTCCTTTCCCACTAAAGAGACTGCAAGTATAATTTCATTGGAGTGCACTATTCCCTTTGTTTCAAAGTAAGGGCTAGGAATGAATGGACTGATCGCCTTGAGTTCAGCATCAAAATGGGATGAAAAAATTTCAGTGACCATCTTTAAGTAATCCATAGGAAGCAGACTGGGTTTTGTGATGGACGTATTTCTTCGTTCCATTAGATAATTCCTTTAGGTAAGTGTTCTAGCCGTGGAAGTTCTTGGAGCTTAACGCGAATTTCTCGTGTCCTGTTCCCCCGGTTAATTTTTAAAATGACTGTATCATTGGGTTTATATTTGGATAGAATTTTTTCAACATCATTGGGTTCAAGCGTTAGTATATTGTTAATACTTAAAAGAATATCAGCTTGCTGTATTCCTGCTTGGTCAGCAGGTGCATTTTCCACAGTGTTATAGATGAGTACTCCTTTTGCTTGGGGTAGCTGATAGTAAAGTTCCAGCTGGGGAGTCATTCTTTCACCTAAAATTCCTAGCCACGGTCTAGGCACTCGACCATAGCGTTTGAGTTCGGGAAGTAAAATTTTTGCTTCGTTTATCGGAATGGCAAATCCCAGTCCACTACTCTGCCCTGTTGGAGAGCGGATAGCTGAGTTAATTCCAATGACTTCACCGTGGAGATTAAAGAGAGGTCCTCCACTATTTCCTGGATTAATGGAAGCATCGGTTTGCAAAAAATTATCAAATGGGCCTAAACCAATGGTTCTGTTTTTTGCGCTAATGATTCCTTTAGTAACAGTATTTTGTAGGCCAAATGGATTTCCAACGGCAACAACGGATTCTCCAATCCTCACAGTATCTGAATTACCTAACGGAACAGGTTTGAGATGGGGTGGAATATGATGTTCACGATCTCGAATTTGAATGAGTGCAAGATCCATCTTGTCGTCTTTTCCAATTATTTTTGCTCGAAATTGACGCTGATCCGTCAGCGTAACAATCACTTCAGTTGCTTGTTCTACAACGTGATTATTTGTCATGATAAAACCGTCGGGGTCAATCAGAAAACCTGTTCCAAGCGAGGTGTGCTTTCTTTCCTGTGGCATACCCCAAAATCTGAGAAAATCGTCCATATTTGAGCCTGGGTCATTCATTACAGTGGTTGAGCTGATATTCACGACTCCTGGGGAAATTTTTTCAATCATTTCTGGTAGCTGATCGGAAAGACAAAGAGAGGGAGGTGTCAGCGCACTTGCAATGGGGCAGAAGTGGAAAAGGGAAGTCCATAACAATAGAATGGGGAGAAAATGTCGACTCATTAGAAAAGTTTTAAACCGGAGATATCCAGCTGGCAAGTAATTCTATGAGTCTTTAAAAAACCTTTCAAAAAAAGAGAGGAGCTAGGTTAGACTGCATAAGCGAAAGAGGAGAATCAATCCATGCAGGATATTGTAATCGTGGGTATGGCCCGCACGCCCTTAGGAAGTTTTCAAGGTGCACTGCATTCCGTTTCAGCCCCTCAACTAGGTGCTATTGCTATCCAAGCTGCGATTCAGAGGAGCGGTATTCAGTCTCATCAAATATCAGAAGTGATTATGGGTAATGTTTTATCTTCGGGAGTGGGCCAGGCTCCCGCTCGACAGGCTGCCCTTTCTGCAGGAATTCCAAATAGCGTGCCGGCTGTGACTATTAATAAGGTCTGTGGAAGTGGCATGAAAGCCATCCTGCTAGGAGTTCAGTCTCTTTTGTTAGGGGATAGTGAAGTTGTTGTAGCTGGGGGAATGGAAAATATGAGTCAAGCTCCTTTTCTTATTCATCAAGCTCGAAGTGGTTTTAAAATGGGGCATCAAACACTTGTCGATTCGATGATTCATGATGGACTTTGGGATCCCTACCATCACCAGCATATGGGAAATTGTGCTGAACTTTGTGCTCGTGAAAAAAAGTATTCTCGGCAAGAGCAGGATGTTTTTGCAACTGAAAGTTTTCGACGAGCTCAGAAAGCTCAAAAGTCGGGGAAGTTTAAATCTGAAATCATTGCAGTAGAAGTTTCTGGGCGAAAAGGTGAGGTTATTATAGTGAGTGAAGATGAATCCCCCTTCAAGGTTCAATTTGATAAAATTTCAACATTGAAACCGGCATTTGATAAGGAAGGTACAGTAACAGCTGCAAATGCTTCAACGATTAATGATGGTGCTGCTGCTTTAGTTATGATGTCGAGTGATCAAGCAAAAGCTTTCGGGCTCAAGCCATTAGCTAAAATTTTGTCTTATGGCTCGTATGCTCAGGAGCCCGAGTGGTTTACGACAGCGCCTGCTGAAGCGATGCGGCGAGCAATGAAAAAAGCACGCTGGGAAGTTCAAGATGTTGATCTTTTTGAGGTGAATGAGGCGTTTGCTGTGGTTGCGCTTGCAGCGCAGAAAGAACTCCATCTACCGATGGATCGTTTGAATATATGGGGAGGCGCTATCTCTTTGGGGCATCCCCTGGGTGCGAGTGGGGCTAGAATTGTGATTACTCTTTTATCGGCATTAAAGGATCAAGGAATGAAACGCGGGGTTGCAGGAATTTGTATCGGAGGAGGCGAGGCAATAGCAGTTTGTATTGAGAGTATTTAAAATGAATAAAATAATAGCGAATGCTCATGAAGGAATTCAAGATATTTTTGATGGTGCTATTTTAGCTTTAGGTGGTTTTGGACTTTGCGGGATTCCAGAAAACTGCATTTTAGCTCTTGCAGAGAAAGGAGTGAAAAATCTCATATGCATCTCAAACAATGCGGGAGTGGATGATTTTGGTATTGGACTCTTACTTCGAAATAAACAAGTTAAAAAGATGATTTCGAGTTATGTGGGAGAGAATAAACTATTTGAATCTCTGGTTCTATCGGGCGAACTGGAAGTGGAATTAACACCACAGGGTACATTGGCAGAAAAATTACGTGCGGGAGGTGCAGGGATTGCAGCATTTTATACCCTTACAGGCGTGGGAACTCAGATAGCTGAAGGAAAAGATATTCGAGAATTTGAAGGTAAAAAATACGTACTGGAAAGGGCACTTCAGTCAGATTTTGCATTAGTAAAAGCCTGGAAGGGAGATGCAATGGGTAATCTTGTTTTTAGGAAAACGGCAAGAAATTTTAATCCAGTTGTTGCTACTGCAGGTAGGATTACAATAGCCGAAGTCGAGGAACTGGTTCCTGTGGGTACTATTGATCCAGATCAAGTCCATTTACCAGGAATTTATGTGCAGCGGATCTTTCAGGGAAAAAACTATCAAAAAAAATTGAGAAACGGACTATCAGAAATGTCTCAATATAAAGTTTTAAGCCGTGAACAGATTGCACAGCGAATTGCACAAGAGCTCAAAGATGGATATTATGTCAATTTAGGAATAGGGATTCCGACTCTAGTAGCAAACTATATTCCGAAAGGCATTCATGTCGTACTTCAAAGTGAAAATGGTCTGTTAGGGATTGGACCCTATCCTACAGAGATTGAGGTAGATGCAGACTTGATTAATGCTGGTAAAGAGACCGTAACGACTCAATCTGGTTCTTCTTTTTTTTCGAGCTTAGACTCATTTGCGATGATTCGAGGCGGACGTATTGATCTCACTGTATTAGGGGCGATGGAAGTAGATGAGCAAGGCGATATCGCTAATTGGATGATTCCGGGTAAGATTATAAAGGGAATGGGGGGAGCAATGGATTTAGTTGCAGGCGCTCGAAATGTCATTGTAGCCATGCAGCATGTCTCCAAAGAAGGTGTGAGCAAAATTCTTCCTCGATGTACTTTGCCATTAACAGGGGTTGGGGTTGTTAAAAAAATAGTTTCTGAATTGGCTGTAATAGATGTGACTCAAAATGGATTGGTTCTTCGAGAGCGAGCTCCAGGAATCCCTTCAGAGTGGATTGAAAAAATGACCGCAGCAAAACTTCATATTTTAGGGGATATTCCTGAAATGCATTTTTAGGAAAATTATTCAGCCACTGCTGATCCTTCGCCTCGAGGATCGGGTGCACC
Organism: Oligoflexia bacterium; assembly: GCA_903928955.1. Taxonomy (GTDB): domain Bacteria; phylum Bdellovibrionota; class UBA1018; order UBA1018; family UBA1018; genus CAIYTD01. The sequence continues at coordinate 20,615 of CAIYTD010000180.1, forward strand.
CCACGTTCTGCCATTCGTAAATTTTTCGAGGGCATGAATTTTTCCTAATCCGCTGACCTCTTGGATGGAGTAGCCTTTCTTTTTAAGGAGGGCCCGAGTGTCGAGTGAAAATCCAAAGCGTTCGAGTAAAAGCTCTTTTGGTATCCATTGCTGATGGATTCGAGGAGCTCCCACTGAGTCAGATAGAGACATATCAAAGTAGAGACGATTCAAGAGGCAGAGAAAGACAGATGTCGCAATGCGAGGGCCTCCGGCTGCTCCAATGACAATCTGATGTGTTCCAGTTGAGTCGCGTGCAATCGTAGGAGACATCGAGCTAAGTGGGCGCTTGTGAGCTACTATTGCGTTGGCTTCATTTCCAACTAGGCCAAAAAGATTAGGAATTCCTGCCTGAACACTAAAGTCGTCCATTTCATTATTCATCACTACTCCTGTACCAGGAGGCACAAAACCTGAGCCGAAGTTATCGTTGATGGTTGTAGTCAGTGAAACGGCATTTCCATACCGATCGATGACAGAAAGATGAGTGGTGTATTGAGATTCATTGAGACCTGCACCTGCTTGAATAGGAAGTGCAGCCTGATCAGTCTTAAAGGTTTTCCACTGTTTATCCAGGTAGGAGGGAGAAAGAAGAGTTGTAGTCGGAACAGCTGTAAAATCAGAATCGCCTAAGTATTGAGCTCGATCTGCGAATGCAAGTGACATAGCATGAGCCATTGCATGAAGACTGAATGCTGCTCCAAATCCATCCTGTAGAGCATTTTGTTGAATGGCTCTTTGCATATATTCTAACAGTTGAATCACAATAAATCCTCCAAATGGAGGAGGCGTAGATATGATATCCCATTCTTTGAATTTTCCTTGAATAGGAGTTCTTACTTGAGCCTGGTAGGAGGCGAGATCTTTTAGGGTGATAATACCGCCAGCGTCTTGAATGCCTTTGACTAGTTTTTGTGCGATAGCTCCTTGATAGAAGCCGTTAGTGCCCTTTTTTGAAATTTCCTCTAATACATGGGCTAAGTCCTGTTGTTGAATGCGGGTTCCAGGTGGACAGGGTGCAATGAAGGAATCTTTCTGAGAATAACATCCAAAGATTTTCTTTGCAGCTTCGTTCATATTGTGCCACCGATTTTGGGCTGCATTTTCGGAATGCCCGGTAAATAGATATCCTTTTTTAGCTAGTTCAATTGGGCGGGAAAGAATCATTTGTCGTGAAAAAGTGCCAAATTTTTTAAGTGCTAGCAACAGTCCAGAAATAACTCCTGGAACTCCGGATGCAAGGGCTCCATTTTGAGAGAGATAAGTATTTGCTTTTCCATTTTGAATAAACATATCACGAGAAGCCTGGTTTGGAGCAGTTTCTCGATAATCAATCGATTGGCAGGGAGTGGGTCCGTGTTTATTGGGTTGTGGACAATAGAGTAGAACGCCACCTCCACCAATAGAAGCATAGTGTGGGCGAGTCACTGAGAGTGCAAAAGCGGTTGCTACCGCAGCGTCTATTGCGTTACCTCCTTTTCTCAGGATTTCAGCTCCCCACTCGGATGCTTCCCGATCATCTGATACCACCATTCCATGAGTACCGATTTGAGATTGGGTTCGGCTGGGTGATAGAGATTCTGGGCCACCTTGGGCAGTGGTGGGGGCTGCTGAATATACATTCGAGTTGGAAAATAAAAATATAAGACCTATTAAAATCCTCATTATCAAAATATAAAGATTCCACACTAGACGTCTACTGAAAAATTTCGTTAAAATAGTAGTTGTGAATAATATTCAGCATGATGCGTTGCGGTGTGGTATTTTTGGATTATCAATGTTAACAAGGTTATAGTTTTGGAGGATTGTCGTGGATTCAGTGCAGCGTATTTATCAAGGTTCTGTTCAGCCTGCAAATTTTCCATCACTTCCGGATGAGTGGGTTTCAGAATGGCAAACTTTTCCAAGCTCTGATGGTAAACTTCAGCTTTATTCTGTTATTCATCATCATAAAAATTGGAAAGGAAATAAAATTTTAGTTATTTTGCATGGATTCGGAGAGCATGGGGGGAGATATCTGCATTTTCCTCATTTCCTTCATTCATCTATTGATGCTATGTATTGTTTAGATCATCGTGGTCATGGTCGTTCTGAAGGTTTAAGAGGTTATGTAGAACATTTTGATGTTTTTGCAGCAGATGTTGCACTTGCAATGTCTAAGCTCTATGAGGATCTTACTAAGCGTTTTGGCAAGGCTCAAATTCATGTATTGGGACATAGTATGGGTGGTTTGATACTTCTACGAACTTTATTTTTATATCCGACTATACCCTTTCAATCTATTTCTGTTTCAGCTCCTTTGCTTAAAATTAAAGCAGAGGTCCCTAAAATGAAGAAGGTTGCAGCACTTGCATTGTCTAAGATATGGGGCTCATTGCATATGGCTTCCGAATTAGATGCTCAAAAATTATCTCATGATATTAATGTTGTAGATGCCTATATTGCAGATCGATTGGTTCATAGAAAGATAACTCCTAGATTTTTTACGGAGCTCCTGCGAAGTATGGCTGATACAATGAAGAGAAATGCTGGGATTACCCTTCCACTTCAGATGTTAATTCCTTTGCAAGATGCTATTGTAGATTCAGATAATTCCCTTGAGTTTTTTCGTGCTTTGAAACACCGAGATAAACTTTTGAAAACTTATCCCAGTTTCTATCATGAGTCTTTTAACGAACTTGGAAAAGAAAGAGCGTTTGAAGATTTAGTTTCTTGGATTCAGGCGCATTCGTCATGCAGTTGAATCAAAATCATGGACGACTTGCTCAGGTTATGGCAATTATTGCATTACCGGCATTGATTAGCTTTAGTGCTGGATACGGAGTCTCTCAAGAGATTTTAATGGCACCACTGAACGGATATAAAGTGTTAGGTTTTATTTCTGCCTGTGTGGTTGTACTGGTGCTTGTAACTTATTTTTGTTCACTTTTATTGATGAGATATTTAGTCAAAGTAGTTACCCTTATTGTGAAGCCGAATGAAGTTGCAGATATTTTTATAGAAAAACCTGATTTACAAGGCCAGTTTTTTTCTGGAAATGAATTTTTGATCTTAGATTCTGTAAAGTCTTTAGAAAGAAAT
>CAIYTD010000181.1 GCA_903928955.1 Oligoflexia bacterium
CGTTTTCATTAAATTGCTCTAGTATTTCAATCCACTGCTTATAATAGGTTCCTAATTTTTTATTTCTTGTTTTAAAATAGGGCATCCAAATCTCATCGAAATTTCCAGCAAAAATGAGGCGTAAATTTAGTCCCTTTTTCTGTATCAGATTTGCAACTTCATGAGTAAGGCGCAAAATATTCTTTTGGACAGAAAGACGTCCAGTGTAAAGAAGTACTAATTCATTACTCTGAATTTGTAATTTTTCCCGATACTCATCCCTTAGTTTTGGAGAGTAGTAATATGTTTTTGTATCTACAGGGAAGGGGCAGATTCTGATATGATTTTTTCCTTCTATTAAGAATTTTTTTACTAGCTTGCCTTGGCGTTCCGAGGCGCAAATAAATTGAACTTCTGTTTTTTTTAAAATTGAATCTAGTTCTAGCCAATAGGCGGTATTTAATGTGAAGTTCCCGTAAATATGAAAATGCAGGGATGGGAGTCTCCGAAATTCATATACTTGACTTAATAAGGTCAAAAATTTACTAGGAGAAATAACATCGTCAATAAAAATGAGTTTTTTAGGGCGAAAGTTAAAAATACTATGAGCAAGAGCTAATAATTGTGTGCTGCTAGCGTCTACTGATTGGGATAAATTAAAAATACGTAAGGAGCTTCCATAGCAAGACGAGTAGGCTAAATTTAGATTTGCAGCGATAGTTTTGGCGCTCTTCCAGTTTGATTGTACTTTAGAATAGATTAAAGCTATTTGATCCAGTTTTTCCATTAATATCTCTCCTATAAATAGCTAATGATATTAGGATTAAAGGGAGTTTCTAGGATTTTTTTAAAAACAGCAACTTTTATATTAAAATTCTGACTTTGGAATCTTTAGGTCGAATTTCTAGTATTCATTTTTCTCTCGGTAGAGTTTTACGTTGACTTTCAATGGGCGCTCTTGTAAACCCAAATGCCTATGTTCCAGCAAAAGTCTTTTCAGGCGAAGCAGTCCGGTCCTCATTTTTTCGAAACCACAGGACCTCATGCGCCCAAGTGGTATGTCGTAGATGCGAATGATCAGGTTGTAGGTCGCCTCGCCACAGTTTTGGCGAGAGTAGTGACCGGTAAACATAAGCCAACTTATACAAAACATGCGGATACAGGCGATTTTATCATAGTGCTTAATGCAGAGAAAGTCGTGTTTACCCGGAATAAGTGGGAAGGTAAACTTTATCGAGACCATACCGGTTACGTAGGCGGTTTGAAGACTAAAACTGCAAGGGAGATGCTTCAAAGGCACCCAGAAGAAATTTTGAGACTTGCTGTTTGGGGTATGACTAATAAGTCGAGCCTTGCACGGCATCAAATGAAGAAATTGAAAATTTACACGGGATCTGAGCATCCTCATAGTGCCCAAGGGCCACAGTCCTTGCCGGCTGGAGCGATCCGTCGTTCCGTGCTTTCCCGTACCAAAAAACAAGCTTCCTAGTCTTTTGATCATTAAAAGACGGAAAAAGTTGATTAAAGGAGAGATTTAAAGATGGAAAAACAACACCACCAGGTAGGAAAGCGTAAGAACGCGATTGCGCGTGTTTACCTCCGCCCTCGTGCTGGCGATCAAGGCGTAATTCGTGTCAATCATCGCTCCTTTGAAGATTATTTTCCTCGTCCGACCGCAAGAATGATTATCATGCAGCCCCTCGAGCTTACATCGACTGCAGGTAGATTTGATATTGCAATCAATGTGAAAGGCGGAGGGCTATCTGGACAGGCAGGTGCTGTTAAGCACGGTATCGCTCGTGCACTTTTGGAAGTAGATCCTGCGTTTAGGCCTATTTTGAAAAAAGCTGGTCATATTACTCGCGACTCTCGAGAAGTAGAGCGCAAAAAGTACGGTTTAGCTGGAGCACGTCGTCGCTTCCAGTATTCCAAGCGTTAATTTCTTTAGGAAGGGGCCCTGTCGAGGGCCCTTTTCTCATTTTATCATCTTTTTTACCGCAGTATGAGTAAACTCATATGAGTTAAATCTAAGTTCAGAACAATCCTTTTTTCATTGCCCGAGTGCTCATATTGAAATGATAAAATCGTCTCATCATTTAATGCAGCCTTACATGTGTTACATTTGACATATGTATTGAGAAAATATAATCGATAGATCAATAAACTAAAAATTTAATCATATTATTCTTTTATTACTTACGTCGTTTTTGTCACATTTAAGCAAGGGTCGATCCATGATATTCCTATAAATACGATCCTCTTATGTAGAAATATAAAAATTTTCTTATTTTATTTTCATTAGGGGTATTGCCGGCATGTGGTCAACTCATCATGAATGGTTCTTTAAATAAAGGATCTAACAGTTCAATTCAGATTTCTGCGATGGCGGGTGCCACTTTTTACTGTAACTTATCGACAAATTCAGGTCCTATTGGGACCATTCTTACTTTAACAGGAGCTGACTTTTCATCTGCTTCAACTCTTATCATAGGAAGTACTGCAGGACTGATTCTTTCTTATTCTTCAACTTCGCTGGTAGCTCTAGTCATGCCTCAAAATATTTCTGGATTAGTCATTGTCATGAATCCGAATACGAGCACCATTTCTGCTACCCAATTATTTACAATTACTCCAACGGGAGTCCCTGCAAAACAGCAAGCAAAGTTAATTGGTACAGGTGTTCTTGGAGGATCCATATATTAAGGCCGTTCGGTAAGCGTGAGTGCAGATGGAAATACCACTGTCATTGGTGGATATCTGGATAATACTAATATCGGTGCAGCATGGGTGTTTACTCCATAATCCAATGGCACTGAATGAACTGTTTCGACTAGGGTCTTAACTTATAAGTCGAATAGCCCCAAAAGGAGCGCTTACGTTCAAGCACTAGCAATAGTCTCTCGCGTTAATGGCGTATTTTTCGAGTTTGCGCAGAAGAGTTTTCTTTGGGATATTAGCATGTAAAGCCGTTTGATTAATCTTACCTTTGAATGCACGCAGTGCACTAATCAGAAATTGTCTTTCAAATTCTTCTTTATTGGCTTGAAAATCAAGGTGATTGATATCGAGTGTAAATCCTTTGCTTTCTGCCATGGGAATGCGAGTGGATTCAGTAGTAGAAAGAGTTGTGCGCGTTGTGACCGCATTCAGGTGACTTTGAACTTTCGAGGAGGCAGCAGTGCGCGGAAAATTCTGAATTGCGCTTCCAAGTGTCAGCGAATCCGGTAGACTGATCGGTGTAATCTCAGTCGTTGTCTCGATGACAAATGCATGTTCGATTACATTTTCAAGTTCACGGATGTTTCCTGGCCACGCGTGGGCTTTGAGTAGATTCATTGCATCTGTATGAATACCGGTAATATTTTTGTGATGCTGTTGGTTAAATTTTTCTATGAAGTAGGTTGCTAAAGCTTCAATATCATTTTTTCTATCTCTCAGGGGTGGAAGTTGAATGGGCAGGACGTTTAAGCGATAGAAAAGATCTTCTCTAAATTCACTTTTTTTAATCATGTCTTCTAGGTTTCTATTGGTAGCAGCCACAACGCGAAGGTTCACTTCTACTTCACGGTTTGAGCCTACTGGAGTGAATTTTTTTTCTTGTAAGGCACGGAGAAGTTTGACTTGCATTCCAGAGGAAATATCCCCAATTTCATCTAAAAATAAAGTTCCACCGTCAGCATATTGAAATTTTCCAATTTTTCTAGAATCTGCTCCAGTAAAGGCCCCCTTTTCATGTCCAAAAAATTCACTTTCTATGAGTGTGTCAGGTATCGCTGAACAATTGATTGTTACAAAGCGATTGTCTTTTCTTGGGCTATTGTAGTGAAGCGCTTGGGCAACGAGTTCTTTTCCGGTTCCACTTTCTCCACGAATCAGAACGGCGGTATCTACCTGAGCGAGTTTTCCGATGACGCTGAAAATTTTTTTCATTTCAGAGCTTTGTCCTATGAAATCAGTACCGTTTCGGAGCTTGAACACGGGTGCAGAGAGGGTAATATTTCGAACTAAGTGTTTTGCGCGCAGTGCTCTGTCTACAAGATAGACAAGGTTTTCGGCTTTGATAGGTTTTTCTAAGTAATTATATGCGCCTTCTTTAGTTGCTTCCACCGCATCTCTTATGTTTGAAAATGCAGTGAGTATAAGAACAATAATGGAAGGATCGTGAGCTTTAATCTCTTTCAGTGCTTCTAGGCCAGAAAGCCTTGGCATGTTGACATCCAGTAGTACTAAGTCATAGTGTCCTGCTCGAATTCGATTCACGCCTTCTTCGCCATCTTTTGCTTGATCGACTAAATAATGATTTTCCGATAAAGCGGAAGCTACGGAGAGACGTAAATCTGCGTCATCATCCACGACGAGTATCTTAAACATTTCTGTTCTCCTTGGGTAAGTCCTGTTGCATGACTAAAGAGGTTCGAATAGGTAAGAAGATCCTAAAGGTGCTTCCTCTATTTTTTTCGCTTTCTGCCTCAACTCTTCCTTGGTGGGCTTCTATAAAGTATTTAGTTAAATAGAGTCCTAGGCCAGTTCCCGGAATAGAGGCTGTCATGTCATTTTTGGCTCGATAGAAACGGGTAAATAGATTTTGTCGCTCATCGCTAGTCATTCCAATTCCTTTGTCTTTTACTGATATTACTATCCAATCGTTTTCTTCCTTTGAATGTATATGAATTTCAGATTCAGATAGAGAATATTTGAGAGCATTGTCAATTAAATTATTTATTACTTTAAAAATCAATGAAGGATCTAATTGAATGGGAAAGAGTGGCTCAAGGTGAACTAAAAGTTTAATGCTCCTAGTGCGGGCTTGAGCTTTAAAGCTTTCTATCGAACGCTCAATCAGTTGATTAATGTCTTTCGATTCGAATCTTAAGTGGAGATCATTAGATTCCAGTTTGCTGAGTTCTAGGATGCTGGTGATAAAATGATTCAGCTCTTCAGTGGATTGAATAATATGTTTCAGGGATTCCCGATCGCGAGCTGTGATTGTTTCAGCTGAGCTTCTGAGAAGCACTTCGGCTAAGCCTTGAATTCTCGCTACGGGGGTTTTTAAGTCGTGAGTGACTAACGAAAGGAAGTTTGTTTTTAGTTCCTCTACCTGTGTCAGGAGTTCATTTTTACGTTGATAATCCCATCTTTTTTTGTACTCTCGAATGAGGCGATAAGGTACAGCGAGGTAGTAGCTTACAAAAATTCCGACAAGTGGCTGACTTTCTCGGATCCAAAGTCCGCGAAGCTGAAAAAGAGCATGGCTCGTAATAATAAATGCGAACGCAAGAATTAATGTGGCAAAAACCCCATAAAGGGGAGTAGAAGTCATGATCCACAATAATACAGCAGAGGTGACGATGAAAGTGATCAATCCATTTATTAAACTTGGGACAGGTATAATCCCATCTTTGTGAATCATTGAATCCAGAATGTTTGCATGAATCACTAATTTTGGATTAGCGAATGAAGATTTAGAGTAGGGAGTAAAAGCAAAATCAGATGCATTATCTGAAGATAGGGTTCCTACAAGGAGGATTCTATTTTTCAGCGCATTTATTGGTATTCTATTTTTTAAAATATCAACGAATGAGTACCGTGGATAGGAGTATTGACGAGGTTTATCCTTGAGAGGACTGGTGCTTCCATGGTATCTAAAGAAAAAGTAGTTTCCATCTACCGTAGGGACATGAAAGCTTCCTTTTGGTAACTCTTCTTTTCCAAGGAATCCCAGTTTTCGGGTGAGTTCAAGATGAAATGCAGATCGACCATAAAGGGATAAAAGCGCACGTCTAGTAATTTTATCTTCTGCAAAGACATTTCCGTCATTGTGTATAATGGCTATCGAATGAGGTAGGACATTCAGTGGGAGGGGAGGGGTGACTTCTTCAGTAACATCAAATGGTGTGCCTAATAAAAAAATAGTTCTTTGAGTTTCTAAGCGTTTTGCAGCTTGGATAAATCGATTTCCCCATTCTCTATGAAATAGTTGAGGATTTGCCTGATAGACATGGTTGAAGTCTACGAGATATCCGACAGCTTTTGGTTTGAATTTTTCAATAGCCTCTAAGAACTGGGAGTGAAAATGAAGTGGAAGGGGGGCAGAGTTGTTGAGTTCCTTTGTGGTTTTATCGTCTAGAGTAATTAGCGCAATGTTTAAATAAGGTTGAGTTTGAAATCCCTTAGACATTCGAAGATCATAGAGTTTAGCTTCTAAATAGTGGAAATCCATATTTAAAAGTAAAGCAGTAAGGCA
>CAIYTD010000182.1 GCA_903928955.1 Oligoflexia bacterium
GATCTGTTCTTCACTCCATTTGCAATCGACATTCGCCGACTGAGCCATGTTCCCGATTTGCTAAATCTACACCAAAAAAAGTGGCGAAACCTGTCACATGACTAACAAAGCGCCCGGTAGCGAGAAATCCTCCCGCATTGATACAACCAGCATTAAAGCTCAGTAGAAACCAATGAAATAGAACCCAGTTACTTGGTAATTGGTCCATACGGTGATTAAACACTAATTTAAAAACCTCCGTAATATTTTTACTGTAATATGTTAGATTTTTAATCCCATTCTCGAAGAAAACCTAAAAAAAAGAGCTTTCATACAGCCTTGAGATAATCTGAATTATCTCTAACTTTATTGAAAGCTCTTTTGAAAAAAATTTAAAATAAGGCCTTCCGTGGCTAATCAAGTTTTGTGAGTTAAATTCTAAGCCATCCATAGCTCTAAGAATCTATAGAACTACTTCTTCGCTTTTTTCTTAGCGACTTTCTTCTTGGTTTTTTTCTTAGCGACTTTTTTCTTTGCCATTATTGATCCTTTCGATAACTTTATCTTAACCGCTGAATTCAAAATTGAAAAGACAAACTTACTTGGTCATTTCAATTAAAATTCGAGATCAACTCATTTATCGCTTCAGGAATTGAAAGTTATAAATTATTGAACGGCTACCATATTTCACAACGACTTTTCGGCGCCATAGTTGCTCCGGGTTTACACTGAAAAACTTCTGCAAAGCGAGGAAACTGAGAAAGGACTCCGTTCACTCGAAAACGAGGTGGAGAATGAGGATCCGTTTTGATAAGCATTCTCGTCAACTGCTCTTGTTTTTTCGAACACCAAGATTGAGCAAATGCTAGAAAGAAACGTTGCTCACTAGCGAAGGATGTTGAATCCTGAGAGTCAACCCAGGCGCGGTGAGCAAGGCGGATTCCACCCTGATCAGCAATATTTTCACCTAAGGTAAGTTTTCCATTTAAGTGTAAACCAGGCAAGCTTTCATAAGAGTCATATTGCTTCACGACACATTCAGCTTTCGCCTCAAATGCTTTTGAGACAGTGGGTGACCACCAATCTACTAAATTTCCTGAAGCATCATAGTGCCGCCCTTCATCGTCAAAGCCATGGGTCAATTCATGGCCCACGACCATCCCAATTCCACCATAATTAGAATCCATAGGGGCATCTTTATTAAAAAATGGTGTTTGCAAAATTCCAGAGGGAAAAACCATTTCATTCATAGATGCATCATAATATGCATTTACGGTAGACGGAGACATTTCCCAGTCCTTTCGATCCACTGGCTTTCCTATTTTATTTAAATGATAAAGACTATTGAAACTTGCACTGTTCAAAAGGGTCTTCAAAAAGGATTTTCGATCTACTATCAGTGAATCATACCTTCGCCAAACATCCGGATATCCCACCTTATTCACAATAGCATTCAGTTTTTTAAGCGCTTGCTTTTTAGTTAAATCATCCATCCAGCCTAAGGTATCTAATTCAGCGCTGAAAGATTTCTCAATGTTTTGAATCATTTTCTGGGTAATGGTCTTACCTTCTGAACCGTAACTTAGATCAACAAAAGCTTTACCTAAAGCAAAACCCATGCCTTGATCAACAGCCTTTACACAGCGTTTCCAGCGTGTTTCTAGCTGCTTTTGACCCGAAAAAGCCTGTGATACAAAATGAAAATTTTCATCTACAAATTTCCGAGGAAGTGCAGGAATAGCTGCGGCAACCCAATGCCATTTCAAATAAGCCTTAATTTCAGCAACTGTTGTCTTTTGATCAGAAAACAACAATTCATTTAAACTCACAAAAAAATCTGGGACAGCAACATTGATGGCTTGAACACCGGGAACTCCACTCTCTTGAAAATAGAGATCCCAGTTAAAATCCGGCATTTTTTCCCTAAGTCCCTTTCGATCCAGTCGATGATAGACTTTAAAAGGATCGCGGCGGTCAGCACGAGGCATGAAATTTTTAGCAAGATGAGTCTCAATCCTCAGGATTTTTTGAACATCGTCTTTCGCAGACTCCTTAGACTGACCTAAAAACTCCAAAATGGTCTCAATATACTTAACATAGAGATTTCTTACCTCAATCGTTTTATCATCGTCTTTTAAATA
>CAIYTD010000183.1 GCA_903928955.1 Oligoflexia bacterium
AAGTTATTTCGCTAGTTCTTGCGGAGGTCCTCCACTGGACATCATCAAGCAGTACATTAACCAGCAGCAGACGCCGCACTAAAGTCCGGACCCCTTATATCCCCGGCCTGAACGCCGAGGCTTTACGGGGCGTAAGGTAACATTAAAAGTTTAACAGAATTATATAACTTCGGATAACCACAGCTTCAATCATAAACCCCCACACCCCTGCGCCACGGGCCTTTTGGGGCTGGGGTTTGCTCGGGGGATATGCGCACTTATCCAAGTCCACTGAGCTGTGATAGAGTTGAAACTATGGGTTCCATTAAATTCAAAATTAGAATCCCCAAGGAAGAACTCAGAGTCAAACCGCGCTCTGGTGTGAAGCAGAGCCGCGTCCACAAGCCCAAGACTCTCTATAAACGCCGTTTAAAGCATTCTAAGAAAGAGTGTTGATGCTAAGATGGCGAGTAATCACTATTTTACTGGAGCAGTTGTAGAATACCGACCACCAGCCATCCGATTACAGACACTACGAGCAGTGGTTGTTGGATATGATGAATGGAAAACCATGACTTGATCTAAAGTTATAAATTCACCTGAATGTTGTGCAGATTCAGAATAAGAGCAATATCCTGTTCCCAAGTCAATATCACAACCTTTTTCTTCAAATTTAGAACTTACCTTGGCGCAAACGCTTTCAGCAGCTTTTTTCCCTGCTGAAGTAACAGAACCAGGTTGGCTAAACTCAGTGCAAAAGCGTCCACTTGCTCCATTTACTACGCAAGATCCTACAGTATTCCCTGAACTATTTAAGGCTGTACTAACACCCTCTTTTCCACAAGCTGAGACACAGACCAACACAAATAAAGAGACTGCTAATTTAATATTTTTCATTTTTTAATACTCTACAGTAAATGTTTAGTAATGGGAAAGTTTGTAACACACCGTATAATGAGATGCAAGAGAATAATATATTAAATTAGTCAAGATTACCTCGCTCTAGGATTCATATCCCTAATCACTTGGTTTCCAATCTCGCCATCTTGCATACGACAGTGGCGATAACTCGTGCGGCGAAAAAACTCCAAGACGAGGGCCATGACCTAAACCCTGATGTACTTGCAGTGCTCAGCCCCTATCAAACAGAACATATTAATCGATTTGGGCATTATAGATGGAACTGGAAGCGGAAGTACCTGAACCCAGAGTACAAGTTAAATACGGGTTCTTTTGCAAACTCAAGAGTTACATAGACTTACGATGCGATGTGACCCCTTTTTACCAGGATCCTTGCCATATCCCCGGAGCACTAAACCGCAGAGGCGCGGCGTCATGCCGATCATGTCGGAGTGTGATTACGGAGTAGAAAGATCGGTTTAAGGCTTGTCCCCTACTCGTTACTCCTTAACCGCACTTTTCGTTCCATTGCGCCTCGGGAGCCCTACCCTACTCGGTGCACATTCGTGAAAAAAACGGCGTTAAGGACCTTAAAGGTCAGGTTCTAGAGGCTCTCAATAATAGACTATTTCACTTTGTTAGATCTCTAGGTTTGTTCATTTAAGTTTGCGTCAGAAGGTTCAATGGGTCGTATTGAAGCCATGGGTGCGGGTTTCTGGAGATTATTGAGCTAATAAATTAATTGATCGTATTAATTTATTTTTATTTTGAGATTTTTATTTAAACTTCTTGCCTGTCTATTGAAAGTATCTTACCCTTTTTTAAGGTAGATAGCTAAATTCAGTAAGATCACATTAATCTAACATCTTAGAAAGGTTCGCAGAAATGAGTACAACAGTAAATCCAGCTGATAATTTAGAGCTAAAGGGACATTTTACAAAAGAGAACTTAAAAGTTGGCCGCGAAGACGAACAGCCGCTCGCTAAGAGTGAATTGGATTTTAAAATACCTAAATTTTTTATTACTCAAAACGAACTTGCCGAACTCTTTAAAATTTCTCCACAAGCAGCTCATATGTGGATGAAATACAATCAAATTGAATCTTTTAAGTTTAAAAATAAAACAGCGCTAATACCATCTGAAACACGAAAATTCATGAGTAAAAAAGGATTTAACTACCCTCACCTTATTTTAGCATTTCAAATGCTAAAAGGAGGATCTACAAAAACAAGCTGTGCTTTTAATCTTGCTGTTAGGCTTAACCAATATGGTGCCCGTGTATTGTGTGTAGACGCAGACATGCAAGGAAACTTAACAGATTCATTTGGAATTGATATTGATGATGATGACTCAATCCCTCTATTAATCGACGTTGTTCGTAAACAAGCAAGCATAAATGAAGCAATAATTAACATTAATGAGGGTCTAGACATAATCCCTTCTGATTTTGAAAATTCAAGCCTAGAGCTCGAAATCAATAGTTTACATCCAAATTTAAAAACTTTTATATCTAAAATATTAGAACCCGTAAAAAACAACTATGATTTTATTATCATAGATTGCAATCCATCACTTTCAGCATTGAATATTAGCATTGCACTATCAGCCGATAAATTAATTATTCCGGTAAATCCAGATAAGTTTTCTAGAAAGGGATTGAAAAAAAGCATTAAAGAGATTCAAAGATGGGAAGAATCATATGGATCAAAATTTGACTATCAATTGCTATTCACCCTATATGATGCAAGAGAAGCATCAAGCCAAAGATACTTAATAGAATATGGTAACCTTCATCATAATAAGCTTATTTCCACCGTTATTCGCAGAAATGCTGACGTTAAAAACGCTATTGACCGTAAACTAAGTATTTTTGACTTTAAAAAAGCTCCTGCTAGAGAAGATTTTGATCTTCTCGCATTAGAGATGCTAGGGCTTCGCGACATGGCAGATAAAAAATAATAATTTTTAAATTGATATAGGATAAAAAATGGCTGATCTTGATGAGACCATCAAAAAAGCAAAAGAAAAAGAAGAAAGAAAAAAATTCAAACGAGGAATTCGACCTGACCATTATGTAAATGGAAGCATTAAACCAATTGGTGACAATAATAATCAAGAGCTCTCTCTAAGTAATGAACTTCAAAAGAAGCATCAAGTAGATATTGATCAAACTCTAAATTTGAGCATTAATAACATAGAAGACCAAATTGCTTTATCCATATATCCTGCGATTCCAGATTGCCTCATAGAGCAAACTCAGAGCAATTATGGAGCAATTACGGAGCAAAGTGGTAGCAAAGTAATAGCAAACCAGGAGCAAAGTGGTAGCAAACTGATAGCAAAAGTAGTAGCAAACCAGGAGCAAAGTGGTAGCAAACTGATAGCAAAAGTAGTAGCAAACCAGGAGCAAAGTGGTAGCAAAGTAGTAGCGGAACCGATAGCAAAAGTAATAGCAAACCAGGAGCAAAGTGGTAGCAAACTGATAGCAATAATTAGCTTCTCAAAACTATCCGGAATTCAGCGTAATATCGCTCTTTTTATATATGAAGAATGTAAAAGACTTAGAAGCAAAATTACTAGCGAAATAAACTTAACAGATCTATGTGTAGTAACTAAAACTGATGTTAATACGTCAAAAAACGCAATTAATCGCCTAATTCAAAAATGCGTTACTCGACGATATGAATATAAGGACGGTCGCTCTGGATGGACGCGCTATGAACTTGCTGAAAATATTTATCAAGACATT
Organism: Oligoflexia bacterium; assembly: GCA_903928955.1. Taxonomy (GTDB): domain Bacteria; phylum Bdellovibrionota; class UBA1018; order UBA1018; family UBA1018; genus CAIYTD01. The sequence goes on from CAIYTD010000183.1 coordinate 3,629, forward strand.
CGTGATCGAGAACTGAATGGACGAACCATCGATAACTGGGAGCAAAGTAGTAGCAAAGTGGTAGCGGAACCAGTAGCGAAACTAGTAGCAGACTCCTTTAGTGGTAATTGTATTAATTCTTCTTCTGAAAATCTAAATCCTAATACAAATACTAAGCAGCCAGAGCCCGATAAATCTAATCTTCCATCAGACTGGCTGGAAATAGACTTTACCGATTTGGTCAAGCAAAATGTCCATTTCGGGAGAGCCCATTTGAAGCAATGGTACGAGCGCAAGTATTGCAATGCACAAGAAGCACAGGAGTCCATTTGGCACTTCGCTCATTTCTTTGCCAATACTTCCGAAGGTGAGCGTCCAATTTCTCCAATAAAGTACTTAATGGGTTCAATGAGTAGGACTAAATACTTTTCTAGGCCTGATGGATACGTTAGTCCTGAAGAAATAGCTTTAGAGCGTAGATCTAAAGACATGAAAAAAAAGAATGAAAATCTCAGACGGATTCACGAGGAACTTTTCAACGAGTCTTTTGAAACTTGGTTCAATGCTCAGACTGGAGCACAAATTCAAGAATTAGTTCCTCACTTTGCTGGCTTAGACGCAAAGAAAGCAACACTACGCGAAATGTTTCGAGATCAGCATTGGCTTGCAGTTAGGGATAATTCCGGAATCGATGTCACTCAACTAAAAATTCAGGGTCAGAAATCTGAGAAATCAAAGACAAAAGCGGAACCCAAGAAAGAACCTGAGTTATCAACTGAGGAAATTAGACGAATGGCAGATCAGCAATTTGGTGCAAATCCAGCTGAAAACCAGTCTTCTTTTGATCATTACGAAGAAAATTTAGAGACTGAATTTGAAAATGAACTCTGAATATAAGCTATCCGAAAATGAACGGGAAAAAAGAACAATGACAAAATTTAAAGTAAATAGAACCCATTACCTCCCTTTTGATCTGCCTCTGAGATCGCTTAGAATAGCCCTAAAATCAATTTTTGACTGCACTTGAGGGGTGAGGATAGGGTGGAGGTATTTTAATCGCTTTAAACGGCAATTGGGGGTTTTGGATTTTTAGGGGAGTCGCTATGAAATTTATTTTACATCAAGATGGGACGATTAGCGTCAGTTCATCTGATCGCAGGAAGAAAAAACATGCAATGATTATTTTTGATTCTGAGTTAGAAGCATCAGGAAAGCGTAAAAATGCGATTCATGCGCATTTGAAGCGCTATCATTGGCGGCAAGGTGGTGATCGGTACTCCGTTTGCTGGATTCATCCGTTACACGGGAGGTAACAAATGGGTGCTCAATTTTTTTCTTTTTCTAGAAGATTTTCAAAAAAAGCATCTGAACACATGGATTCCGGGAAATGCCAAGATGCTATGAGAATCTACCGCAGACTCATTGCACTCAATCCTGATTCCACCGAATCATGGTTTAAGAAGGGCTTGGTGCATATTGAACTGAAAGAACACAGGAAGGCAATTTATTGCTATCAAAAAGTTCTCAAGCAGGATCCACAAAATGCGGGAGCATGGAACAATTCCGCTATTTGCTATTGGAATTTAGATTACAAGAAAGCTGCAATCAGGCGGTACCAAACTGCAATTCAATTTGAGGTTCAGCAGAAAACAGAAGATTCTTACGCTTTATCTAATTTGATTTCTTGTTACGGAAAGTTAGAACAATTTGGCAATGCACTGATCACACTTGATTTTTGGCTAAAACATTTCCCTGATTCCAAATATGCAAAACAAGAAAGAGAAGCGTTGATGAATGAGAAGCAAATCTCAAATTTGACTAGACTCAATACAATTCACGCGAGCGAGGATCGTCTGACAAAAGATCAGATTTCTATTCTCATTCATCGCATTTTCTTAAAACTTGGACGACCTCTGTTACGTCCTAGATAATCAGCCCCCTCTTCGTCTCACATAAATAGACCCCCGGTTGCTTTGTGTTTGTACTACTGCACTAATGTTTTGTCAACTTTAGTTATGTAATTTCTTCCTTTTAAACGATAACTGTCACCTTCA